>NZ_JBEORT010000018.1:0-83330 GCF_040302425.1 Streptomyces sp. NPDC126497 | reverse complement strand
CACCGGACCCGCCGCCGCGAGGCCCGCCAGCGTGGTCACCGGGGTGCCCCGCGACACCAGGGCCGCCTTGCCGATCGCCCGGGCCACGGTGCGACGGCTGCCGACCGTCCGCGCCGCGTCCTCGTCCGCCCACCGTTCCGCCGTGTACGCCACCGCCGTGCGCAGGGGCCGCAGGAAGGGGTTGGCCCGCGCGGCCAGCTGGACGGCGAGCAGGAAACGGTGGTGACGGGCGGCGAGATGGGCCCGTTCGTGGGCGAACAGCGCCCGGCGCTCGGCCGGTTCCAGACGCTCCAGCAGCGCCGTGGTCACCACGATGCGGCCCCGCCGGCCACCCGGGAGCGCGTAGGCGTAGGGCACGTCGTCGGGCAGCACCGCCGCCTCCGTCCCGCGCAGCCCGGCCAGCGCCCGGTGGGCACGGCGGCGCACCCGGCCGTGCCGCCACAGCGTCCGCGCGCACGCCGCCAGCACCGCGCACAGGGCGGGGATCGCGGCCTTGCCGGCCACCTCGTCGTACGGCACCGCGGCGCGCACCTCGGGGTCCGACCAGCCGTCGGGGAGCGGGTTCCCGGGCAGCTGGGCGGTGCCGACCACCATCAGCAGCCCCAGGCAGACCGTGCTGCACACCGCCATCACCGCGGCCACCCCGGTCAGCAGCCGGGTCGCCGTACGCGGGTGCAGATGCTGCTCGGCGAGGCGCGCGATGGGCCACGCCGTCAGAGGCAGCACCAGTGGCAGTAAGACGAACACCCCCATGGCGGACTCAGTCTTCCCCTTCGTCCCCCGGCCGGCCCAGCAGCTCCCGCAGGAGGCGCTCGTCGTCCGGCCCGAGGCCGGTGACGAAGCTGGCCAGCACCGCCTCCCGGTCGCTCTCGGCGTCCAGCACCCGGCGCATCCGGTGGGCGGCCAGGCCCGCCTGGTCGGACGCGGGCGTCCAGGCGAAGGACCGGCCCGCGCGCTCCCGGGTGACCACGCCCTTGGCCAGCAGCCTGGTCAGGATGGTGATGACGGTCGTGTAGGCGAGGCCGCCGCCCAGGCGCTCCTGCACCCAGCCGGCCGTCGCCGGGCCGTCCGCCTCCCGCAGCGCCGCCAGGACCAGCCCTTCCAGCTCGCCCTGCCCCCGACGCCGGGAACGCTCCCGCTGCTCCGCCACGCCCGCCTCGCTTCCGCCGCCGTCTGTTCGCCGGGCAGACATCGTATAGACGTTCCCGGTCCCGTCACGCCACCCCGACAGCTCTCTACAGTGATGTAGATTCTGCCCCGGGTCCGTGCCTCGGGCCCCGGACCTCCGCCCCGCCCGGGCCCGCGAGAAGGAGCACTGCATCCATGTTCGGACTGAGCGAACTGGCCGTCGTCCTCATCGTCGTCATAGCCGTCCTCGCCGCCAAGCGGCTCCCGGAACTCACCCGCTCGGCGGGCAAGTCGGCCCGCATCCTCAAGGCCGAGGCCCGCGCCATGAGGGAACAGGACACCGCCGGGGAGGCGGACACGGGCCCGCGGATCGTCCAGGGGGAGGTGCTGCGTCCGTCCGCGCCCGGAGCCGAGCGCGCCGCAGGCGCGGGCGGCACACCGCCTCCCGCCGGACCCACCCGCTGAGCGGAGGCCGCCGGCTCCGCGCCCCGGAGCCGCCCCTGGGCCCCGATGGGGCCGAAAGGCCCCCGGACGGGGCCGGACGGCCCGTGGTGTCCCCCGCCCGGCGGGCGCACGCTGGGATCCGGGGGTCCCGGAGCCGCCGTCCGACTGCGACGGCGGAAGCGGAAGGAGACGGAGCGATGACATCCACCACCACGCTGACCGCGGGTCTCCCGGGCGCGCACCGCGAGGGGCTGATGCGCCACGCCCGGGAGGTCTCCTTCGAGGCCGGGGTGCGCCTGTTCGAGGAGGGGCGGCGCGCCGACCGGTTCTGGATCGTCCGGACCGGAACCGTCGCCCTCGACCTGCAGGTGCCCGGCCGCCGCCCGGCCGTGATCGAGTCGCTGGGCCACGGCGAGCTGGTCGGCTGGTCCTGGCACTACCCGCCGGGCCTGTGGCACCTGGGCGCCGAGACCACGACCCCGGTACGGGCCTGGGAGTTCGACGCGGAGGCCGTACGGGCGCTGTGCGACGAGGACCCCGAGTTCGGCCGTACGGTCGCCGTGTGGGTCGGCCGGGTGGTCGCCCAGCGGCTGCACGCCACCCGGGTCCGGCTGCTCGACCTGTACGCCCCGTACGGCAGCGGAAGCAGGTGACGGCCGTGGACGGCGGCCCGCACACCGTCAACGACGTCATGACGCGCACCGTCGCGGCCGTCGGCCGCGGGGCCCCGTTCAAGGACGTCGTCCGGCTCCTCGCGGTCGACGTCGGGTTCCGCCTCACGGACGGCCCGTCCGGGCCGCGGCGCCCCGTGGCCGCCGGCCGAGCGGCGGGTCGCGTCCGGGTGCCGTTCCCGTCGTACGGGGAACCTTGCACTCATCGGACTGTGCGGAAGGAGCGGCGGTCATGCGAGCTCACCTCGGCGACCACCTCGTCATCGAGAGTCCGGCGACCGGTGCCACCGGACGCGACGGCGAGATCGTCGGACTGCGCCACGAGGACGGCACCCCTCCCTACGACGTGCGCTGGTCGGACACGCACGAGGTGACGCTCGTGTTTCCCGGCCCCGACGCCCACGTCAGGCCCCACGGGCACGAGCCCAATCCCGGGGACATCGGCCGGCGCGTGGCCGCCGAGCGCGATCGGCGGGGTCTGAGCCGGGAGGAGACGGCCCGCCGCGCCCGGATGGCGCCGGACTACCTGGCCTACCTCGAGGAGCACCCGGGCGATCCGAGCCAGGCGACCCTCGTCAGGCTGGCCGGGGCGCTGGGCACCAGCGTCCAGGCGCTGCGCGGGGGCGGTGCCGATCTGCCGCCCGGCCGGGGCGCGGCGCTGCTGCACCCCGAACTCCACGACCTCGCGCCGCAGGAGTGCCTCACCCTGCTCTCCACGCACGGTGTGGGGCGCGTCGCGGTGACGACGTCCGGGGGGCCCGCGGTGATTCCGGTGAACTACGAGGTCGTCGACGGCGCGATCGCGTTCCGGACCGCTCCCGGCTCGGCTCCGGCGGCGGCCGTGGGATCGGAGGTGGCCTTCGAGGTCGACCACGTGGACGAGACCATGAGCCGGGGCTGGAGCGTGCTGGCCGTCGGCCCCGCGCGGGAGGTCACGGAGCCCGACGAGGCACGGCGGCTGACCGAGGGCGCCCACACCGAGCCGTGGGCCGGGGGCGAGCGCGGGATGTGGGTGTCGGTCCGGCCCCTCCGGCTCACCGGGCGCCGCATCACGCCCGCCGGCCACTGAACGGCACCCGCCGCGTCCGGTCGGCCCGTGCGCTCCCGGCCCCGGCGGGGTGCGCGGGCGCCGAGCCGGGCGGCGCGGGGGCGGTGGGGCCCGCCCGCATCCGAGCCCGGTCCTCCCCGGGGCCTCGTCGAGGAGGACGTCCTTCCCGCCGGTGATCAGGGACTCAAGGGTCATCAGGGCCCCGGGGCGGGCCCGGCCGTCAGCGGCCCTCCCGGCTCGGCCGGTCCTGGACCTGGGTGGCGATCCCGGGCCTTCCGACGGCCCGGTCGACGGCCCCGGACCGCACGGGGGACTCAGCGGCGCAGCAGGGCCAGCTCCTTGTTCATCTCGGTGAGGAACCGGGCGACCACCGCCAGTTCCTCTCCGGTGAAGCGGCCGCGCGCGGCCTCGGTGCCTCGGGCCAGCGGCCGGAAGCAGTCCCGGGCCACCTCACGCCCGGCCTCCAGGTAGTGCAGGTACACCACACGGCGGTCGTCGAGCGCCCGGACCCGCTGGATGTGCCCCGCCCTCTCCAGCCGGTCGACGCACGCGGTCACCGCTCCGGAGGTGAGGTTGAGCTGGTGCCGCAGCCGGCCGGGTGTCATGGGCCCCTCGGCCGGGTCGGCGTCGAGGATCGCGATCAGGGCCAGCACGTCGGTGAGGTGCAGCCCCTGCGCATGGGCGAACTCCTGGACGACGCGGTTGAACTCTCCGTTCATCCGGCGCAGCAGGACGGCGAAGGACTGCAGTTCCGTCGGATCGTTGCCGGGAAGACGTGGCATGGGGTCGTTCGCACCGCTCATGTCTCCAGTATATATTTACTCGATCATTGAGATACTTTATGAATGACTGATTCCGATCGCATCTGGGGTTGTCTGTGAGAACCACATCGCGCGCCGCCCGGTGGCTGGTCCCCCTCGTTCTGCTGCTGGTCTGGCTGGGGGTGGGCGGAACGCTCGGCCCCTACGCCGGCAAGCTGGGCGAGGTGGCCACCAACGACCAGGCGGCCTTCCTGCCGCGGAGCGCCGAGTCCACCCGGGTCCTGGAGGCGCGCGAGGCGTTCGACCAGTCCGAGAGCCTGCCCGCCATCGTGGTCTGGACGGCGGACGGCGAGCGGGTGACGAAGGCCCAGCGGGCGGCCGCCACCGGCGCCGTCGGCTCCCTGGCCGGGAAGCCCGGCGTCGTCGGCCGGCCGTCGCCCGCCCTGGTCTCGGAGGACGGCCGGGCCCTGCAGGCCGTCGTCCAGCTGGAGCCCGATCTGGGTGACGGTCTGGCCGAGGTCCTGGACGGGGTGCGGGAGGCGGCGGGGAGCGTGCCGGGCACCACGGCGCAGGTGGCCGGCCCCGCGGCGAGCCAGGCCGACCTGTCCGACGCGTTCGCGGGCATCGACGGGCTGCTGCTCGGGGTGGCGCTCGCCGCCGTGCTGGTGATCCTGCTGCTGGTCTACCGCAGCGTCCTGCTGCCGTTCGTGATCATTCTCGGCTCGGTGTTCGCCCTGGGGCTCGCGTGCGCGGTCGTCTACGCGCTGGCGGACCGGGACGTGGTCCGGGTCGACGGCCAGGTGCAGGGCATCCTCTCCATCCTCGTGATCGGCGCCGCCACCGACTACGCGCTGCTGCTGGCCGCGCGCTTCCGCGAGGAGATCGCCGTGCGCGGCGACCGGTACGCCGCCGCGCTGGCCGCCGTGCGCCGGTCCCTCGGCGCCATCACGGCGAGCGCGGCCACCGTGGCGCTCGGACTGCTGGCCCTGCTCGCCAGTGACCTCACCAACAACCGCGCCCTCGGACCGGTCGGTGCCATCGGCATCGTGTGCGCGGTGCTCTCCACGCTCACCTTCCTGCCGGCCGTACTGGCCCTGCTGGGCCGCACCGCCTACTGGCCCGCCCGGCCGAAGGCGTCGGACGCCTCCGTGGAGGGGCACGGAGTGTGGCGCCGGGTCGCCGCGACCGTGGACCGCCGCCCGCGCCGGGTGTGGCTGCTGACCGCGCTGGGCCTCGCCGTCTTCGCGGCCTTCGTCCCCTCCCTGTCGGCCAAGGGCGTGCCGCTCGACGAGATCTTCGTGAACGACGCGCCCTCGGTCGCCGCGCAGAAGACGCTCGGTGAGCACTTCCCCGGGGGGTCCGGCAACCCGGCCGTCATCATCGCCGACGCCGATCGCCGTGCCGAGGTGACGGCGGCGGCGAGGGACACCGAGGGCGTGGACTCGGCCGCCGCCGTCTCCGCCTCGGGACGGCCGGGGGCCGGTGAGCCGCTGGTCGTCGACGGGCGCGTCCGCATCGACGCCACGCTGGAGGACGCGGCGGACAGCGACGCGGCCAAGAGGACCGTGGAGCGGCTGCGGGGGGACGTGCACGCGGTCTCCGGGGCCGACGCGCTGGTCGGCGGGTACACCGCCCAGCAGTACGACACCCAGCAGACCGCCACCCGGGACCGCACCCTGATCGTCCCGGTCGTGCTCGCCATCATCCTGGTCATCCTGGTCCTGCTGCTGCGCTCCCTGCTCGTGCCGGTGCTGCTGGTCGCGACCGTGGCGCTCAACTTCCTCGCCACGCTCGGGCTCTCGACGCTCGTCTTCGAGCACGTCCTCGGATTCAGCGGCACGGACGCGTCGGTGCCGCTGTACGGGTTCGTCTTCCTGGTGGCCCTCGGCGTCGACTACAACATCTTCCTGATGTCCCGGGTACGGGAGGAGGCGCTCGCGCACGGCGCCCGGCAGGGCATGCTGCGCGGGCTGACCACGACCGGCGGTGTGATCACCTCGGCGGGCGTGGTGCTCGCCGCGACGTTCGCGGCCCTGATGGTGATCCCCCTGGCCTTCCTGGTGCAGATCGCGTTCATCGTCGCCTTCGGCGTCCTGCTCGACACCCTCGTGGTCCGCTCGCTCCTCGTCCCCGCGCTGATGATCGACATCGGCCCGCGGGCATGGTGGCCCAGCGCCCTGTCCCGGGACGCCACCGGGCCGGGGACCGGAGCGGAGCGGGCGGCCTGACCGGCCGGAGCGGTACGACCACCGTCGGCCCCGGCCCGTCCGGACAGCACGGCCGGCGGTACCGACCCGTGAGGTCGGGGACGCGGTCGGCGGGTGGTCGCCCCTTCAGCGCGGCGCGTCCGGCTTCCAGTCCTGGGCGAGGAGTCCGAGCAGCACCTCGTCCAGGAACTCGCCCATCACCCACGCCGAGGAGCGCAGCACGCCCTCGCGGACGAAGCCGTTGCGCTCGGCGGAGCGCAGCATCGCGGTGTTGTCCGACAGCGTCTCGACCTGCAGCCGCCGCAGGCCGCGCACGACGAAGCCGTAGTGGCACAGCACCGCGACCACGTCGGTGCCGTAGCCCTTGCCGCGCGCGGACGGCAGCAGTCCGAGTCCGAGGTGCGCGGACCGGTTGTGGTGGTCGATGCCCCACAGCGCCGCGGTGCCGATCAGCGTGCCGCCCTCCAGCTCCACCACGGAGAACGGGACGCGCCCCTGCTCCTTGTCGTCCACCACGAACCGCGGGTCCTTCGAACCGGGCGTGATCGGACGCCACGGTCCGCCTTCGGCCCGCGAGGCGTTGGCCACGTCGTCGTGGAGCTCGGTCCGCAGGACCGGGATGTCTTCCTCGTGCCGGGCCCTCAGCCCGACCTTGTCTCCCCTGAGCATGGGGGCTTCCCATCCGGCCGGTCCGGGCGACGGCAAACGAATATGCGGCCGGCCGGTACACGACCGCCCTCCCCTCCTCACGCACCGGGCGCGGACAGGGGAGGGGCACAGGCCCCAGGGCACCGGGCCGCCGGCGGTGCGGGTCCGGAGGGAGGCGGGGACCCGCCGGGTTCGGGAGGCGCGGGGGCCGCGCGCCCCCGGGTCCGCGCGGTCCACCGGACGCCGCTCACCCCCAGGTGCGGGAGCACAGGACCAGGCGGTAGCCGTCCGGGTCGGCGATCGTCACGCCGTACCGCTCCCAGTACGGGTTGTGGGACGGGACACGGGTGCCGCCGGCCGCCACCAGGCGGTCGATCAGGGAGGCGCCGACCGGTTCTCCCAGGTAGATCACGAAGAGGTCGTCCGCCGTCGGGGTCGGCTCCCGCGGGCGTTCCGGGTCGTGCGTCAGCTCGACGTGCCAGCTCGCCCCCGGCAGGCCGACCATCAGCAGGTCGTGCTCGCCCGGGACGCGCGCGGTGGTGCGCCACAGGACGTCCAGGCCGAGACCGGCGGTGTGGAAGCGTTCGGCGGCGGCGAGGTCGCGCGAGGGCCGGGCGAGCCGGACACGGACGGTGGGGTCGATCACGCCGACGCTTCCAGGGCGGCGCGCCAGACGGGGCTGTCGACGTAGTGGTTGTCGAACCGCTCCGCCGATGCGGCGATCTCCTTCGCGTCCGACTCGCCGCGCATCACCCGGCCGAGCAGGCGCAGGTAGTCGAACCGGCCCATGCCCGGCGTGAACACGAACAGGACGTCGGCCTCACGGCCGGGTGCGGCGGCGAAGGCGTGCGGGGTGTGCGGCGGAACGGCCAGGAAGTCGCCCGCCCCCAGGACGGTGATCTCCTCGCCCACCAGCACCCGCAGGGACCCGCTGATGACGAAGAACAGCTCCGTCGCGCCGGTGTGGAAGTGCGCGGGCGCTCCCACCGCGCCCTCGGCGAAAGTGGACCGGTAGCAGGTGAAGCCGTCGGCCGTGGCGTCCGAGTCGGCGAGCAGCGTCATCACGCTGCTGGGGTCGGCGCAGGTCTCGGCTTCCGCGTGGCGCGTCAGCACCGGCCGGAACGGCGCGGCGGACGGCGCCCGGGCGGGTGTGCGGTCGGCGCGCGCGTCCGTGCCGGTGTCGGAGAGCGTCATGTCGCGTCCTTCTTCCGTGAGGGGGTGGTGGGGTGTCCGTGTGCTGTCGCCCCGGCCGTGTGCCGCGTGGCTCGGGACGGCCGGCGCCCGGGGCGAGGAAGGCCTCGGCGGCCATGTCGTCCTCCGGCTGCCGGGTGGCGTCGTGTTCGACGTCACCCACTCTGCTGCCGGGACGGCCCGCGACCAAGGCCCGCCTGCGCAATGATCGTGAAGTCAGGCTTAACGACGGGGGGCGACGTGATCGAGCGGCACGAGGTGGAAACGTTCCTGACGCTCGCGAAGGAGCTGCACTTCGGCCGTACCGCCGCGAAGCTGCGCGTCTCCACCGCCCGCGTCAGCCAGACCGTCCGGAAGCTGGAGCGGAGGGTGGGCGTGCCGCTGTTCCACCGGACCAGCCGTCATGTCTCGCTCACCGCGGTGGGGCAGCAGCTGCACGACGAACTCCTCCCCGCCTGGGACAGCCTGGGGGCCGCGGTGCAGCGCGCGGTCGAGACGGGGCGCGGTCTGTCCGGCGCCCTGCGCGTCGCCTTCGTCAGCGCCGCCGCCGCGCAGCTCCTGGCCGGTGTGACACAGGTCTTCCGCGAGCGGGCGCCCGACTGCGAGGTGCGCATCCAGGAGGCACAGGCCGGCCGGCTGCTGCCGGGGATCCGCTCGGGAGAGGCCGACCTCGGACTGACGACCCTGCCCGTCGACGACCCCGACCTGGCCCACGGTCCGGCCCTGGTACGTGAGGCGCGGGTGCTCGCGGTCCCCGTCGACCATCCCTTCACCCGCCGCGGAAGCGTCCTGACCGCCGACCTGGCGCGCGTTCCCCTGATACGGCTCCCGGGGGACACGGCGGTCCTGCCCCGGCAGGCCGACGCCCCTCCCGCTCCCGCGGATCCGACGGCCGGCACGTTCCAGGAGGCCCTCACCCTCGTCGGCATCGGGCAGGGCGCCCTCCCCGCCGGCGCCCACGCCCGCCGCTACTACGCGCGCCCCGACATCGTCTACCTCCCGATCGGTGACGCCCCCGCCCTGGAATGGGTCCTGGTCTGGCCGGCCGACCGGCACACCGCGCGCGTCCGCGCCTTCGTGGAAGCGGCCGGGGACCTGCTCCACGGCCACGGGCCGACGCGGCAGCCTGCGGGGTGAACGCCCGCCCGGCCGCCACCCGGGAGCGTCCCGGGCCTCCCCGCCCCCTCAGGAATTCCGCTGCGCCGGTGCCCCGCTGAGGCCGGACGTCCGCGCGGGCCGGGGCCACCCGGCCCGGGCCGTCCGAACCGCTCCCGTCCTCCGGGGTGGGCGGGCCCCGTTCGGAGATCGCTCGGAGGCGTCGTCGAAGGTGACGACGGGGGGACCCACGGCCGGTGCCACGCCGCGCCTCCTTCTCGGCCGCCGAGCGGCGTGCCGTCCGGCGCCGTGACGGCCCGCGTCCCATAGTGGGGCTTCATGAGCATGGAACCGACCGGCCGGCCCCAGCCGGGGTCCGCGTCCGCTCCTCCCGCCACCGGCGCGCCCGATCGCATCCTCGTGAGTGTCGGGATGGCCGCCGTCGTCGCCGTGGTCCTGTGGGCCTGGCTCGGCGAGGAGTCCTTCGACAGCGCCTCGTCCACGAGCCTGACGTGGGTCCTGAGCAACTTCGGCTGGCTGTTCGTGGTCGCCGCGGACGTGTTCCTGGTCCTGTGCCTGGTGATCGCCTTCAGCCGGTTCGGCCGCATCAGGCTGGGCGAGGACGACTCCGGGCCGGAGTTCGGGAACCTCGCCTGGGTCGCGATGATGTTCAGCGCCGGCATGGGCATCGGTCTGATGTTCTACGGGGTCGGAGAGCCGCTCACGCACTATCTGACGCCGCCCCCGGCGAGCGGCGTGCGCCCCGGGTCCGGGGCGGCGGCGCGCACGGCCCTGGAGTACTCGTTCTTCCACTGGACGCTCACCCCGTGGGCGATCTACGGGATCGTGGGGCTCGCCCTGGCGTACGCCGTGTTCCGCAAGGGTCGCGGCAATCGGCTCAGCGCGGCGTTCGTACCGCTCATCGGGGCCCGGCGGGCCGAGTCGTGGCAGGGCAGGGCGATCGACCTGCTCGCCGTCTTCGCGACCGTCTTCGGCACGGCGACGAGTCTGGGCCTGGGCGCGCTGCAGGTGGCCGAGGGCCTCGACCTCACGGTGGGGGTGAGCGTCTCGCGGACCACGGAGCTGATCATCATCGTGGCGCTGTCGGCCGCGTTCGTCGTCTCGGCCTTCTCCGGTCTGCACCGGGGCATCAAGTGGCTGTCGACGCTGAACATCGTGCTCGTGGCGGCGGTGATGGTGTTCGTCTTCCTCCTCGGCCCGACCGTCTACGTCCTGGACACGATCCCGGCGGCCGTCGGCGGCTACCTGCAGAACCTGTTGCCCATGGCCACGCGGACCGGCGCCTTCTCCGACCAGGCCTGGCTGGGCGCCTGGACGATCTTCTACTGGGCCTGGTGGCTGTCGTGGGCTCCGTTCGTGGGGACGTTCATCGCCCGCATCTCGCGCGGCCGGACCATCCGCGAATTCCTCGTCGGCGTGCTGCTGGTGCCGAGCGGGGCGACCGTCGTCTGGTTCTGCGTGATGGGCGGCACGGCGCTCCGCCTGGAGTCGACCGGACGGGCGGACCTGGCGGGCGCGGTGGAGGACGGTGTCGAGGCGTCGCTGTTCGCGATGCTGGACGCGCTGCCGATCGGCACGGTCACGTCGTTCATCGCGATGGTCCTGGTCATGACCTACTTCATCACCAGCGCCGACTCGGCGTCGCTGGTGATGGGTTCGCTGACCAGCCGCGGGGCGCTGCACCCTCCGTCGTGGCTGGTCGTGGCGTGGGGCGTGCTGATGGCGGCGGTGGCGGCGGTGCTGTTGGTGGTGGGCGGGCTGGACTCGCTGCAGACGGCGACGATCCTGGTGGCGCTGCCGTTCGTGGTCGTCATGCTGCTGCTGTGCTGGGCGCTGTTGCGGGAACTGCGGCAGGACCCTGCCGTGGCGCCGTTCCGGCGCCACGCACTGCACGGGCTGCAGGACGTCGTGCGGACGATGGTCGGCGACGTCGTCGCGGAGCGGGACCGGGCACGCCACCACCGGCTGCGGCGGGCGGCGAGGGCCCGCACGGAGTCCGACGACGAGGCGTGACGCACCCCCGCACCACCCGGGACGGTCGCACGGCACCGGACCGCCGCCCCCGCCCGGGCACGCCCGCCTCCGGTCCGGACGGGAACCGTGCGCCGGACCGGGTACTCGGCCGTGGAACGGAAGACACGGGTCATCGGCTTGCGGAGGTGCTGACCGTGCGCACCGGACTGCTCAGGGCACTCGGAGCGACGACGTGCGCCTACGGGGTCGCCGCCGCCTGTCGGCCGGGCCTGCTGGCCCGGCCGCTGGGGCTGGTCGATCCGCACGGCCGCGTCGATCCGCGCAGCGCCCTGGCGGTACGCCCCCTGGCGTGGCGGGACGCCGCCACCGGCCTGGCGATGCTCGTCGCTCCCGAGGGTCCGGCCCTGGCCACGGCGGCCGCCGTGCGCATCGCCTCCGACGTGGGTGACGCCGTGCTGTTCGGTGCCGCCCTTCCCGACCGGGTCCGCCGTGCGGGGGCCGCCGTGCGGGGGCCGCCGTCAGCGCCTTGGGCTGGGCCGCCTTCGGGGTCGCGGGGCTGACCGGGAGCCGTCGCGCCCCCGAGGACCGGCCGGACGGATGCCACGGACCGCGCTGACCGCACCGACCGGACGGGTGTCGTCCCCACGGTTTCCCGAACGCCCGCGAAGCCGTCGTCGAACTGGATGGCGTTCCTCATGCCCACACCTCCGATGTCGGTGACGCACGCGAAGGGCGCGCAGACGTCGCGTAGTCCCTTCCCGATGGCTTCGCCGAGCTCGGCGGCCCTGACAGCGGGGAGGCCGCGTGCGCCTGTGTGGATGCCGCGCGCCCCGGTGCACGGCGACCGTGTACCGGGGCGACGGGCGGCCAGACGCCCCTCGACGGCTCAGCCGACAGCCTTCCGCCAGGCCGACTCGCGCAGCAGCCGCAGGCCGTTGAGGCCGACGATGACGGTGGAACCCTCGTGGCCGGCGACGCCCAGCGGCAGCGGCAGATGGCCGGCGAGGTCCCAGACGACCAGGCCGGCGATGAGGACCCCGGCGACGACGAGGTTCCGCACGACGAGCCTGCGGGCCTGGCGGGACAGGGAGAGCACGGCGGGCACGGTGGCCGGTTCGTCCCGGACGATCACCGCGCCGGCGGTCTCCGGCGCCAGGTCGGAGCCCACTCGGCCCATGGCGACGCCGGTGTGGGCGGCGGCCGGCGCGGGCGCGTCGTTGACACCGTCACCGACGACCATGACCTCGCGCCCGGCGGTCTCCGGTTCCCGGACGGCATCCGCCTTGTCCTCGGGCAGCAGCCCGGCCCGCACGTCCTCGATCTCCGGGGGTCCGGGGGCGCACCGACGGGTGCTCACAGCACCTTGAGCTCCGCCGCTCCATCGGCCGCCAGCTCCTCGGTGATCCGCGCGGGGTCGAGCACGTCCGCGGCGAAGTGCACACCGGGAGCGACCGCCCCGTCGAGCATCCGGAGAGCGGCGGCGGCGGCGAGGAACCCGCTCAGCTCGTAGGAGTCCGGGGCGCGCAGGACGAGCCTCGCGGTGGGCGGGCCGTCCGGCGCTCCGTTCCGGAGGTGGAACTCCTGTCCGTACCAGGCTCCGTGGCGCCGTACGTCCTCGTCGGCCGCCGCGACCAGGTCGGCGGTCTCCGTGCTGTCCAGCGCCCATGCCATGGCCAGTTCCTCGGCCAGGCGCCCGCCGCCGAAGACGGTGTACCAGCGCACCCGGCCGAGGTCCGTGGCACGGGCCAGCCGGACGGCCTCGGTGGACAGGAAGGGGAAAGCGTCGACGGGTGCGGGGAAGGCGTCGAGTCGCACCCCTCGGCGGGGGGCCAGCGCACGCTCCCGCACCTGACCCTCGTGCCAGGCGGCCGCCGGTGTGCCGTGCTCCGGCCCGCGGCCGAGCAGCACGTCGCCGGCGGCGGCCGGGGTGAGCGGCGCGACGCCGCCGACGTAGGCGTCCAGTGCGACGGGACCGGTGGCGCGGGCGGCCAGTGCGCGGGGCAGCAGCGAGGACAGGCCCGGCAGCGCGCCGGCGGACAGCACGGCCGCGCGGCCGGCCGCCACCCATCGCCCGGCGCCCCCGTCGGCGGACAGCAGGTTGTGGACCGGGTCGTCACCGGCCGCGTCGATGTAGTCCGCGCCGCCTCGCAACGCAGCCCGGGCGACCGTGTCGAGGACGCGGTACGAAGGCCCCGCACAGTTGACGACGAGTCGGCAATCCGCCGTGAAGCGCTCCAGCGAGTCGGGGTCGGTCAGGTCCACCGCCAGGGCGGCCACGTCCGGACCCCCCTCCGGGAGGCCGGCGACCAGCGCTTCCGCCCGGCCCCGATCGCGGCCGGCCACCAGCAGGGGGTGGACACCCGCCCGGTGGAGCCGCCGTACGACCGCGCTGCCGACTGCTCCGTAACCGCCTATGACGCCAATGGCCGTCGGGTGTCGCACCGGTGTTCCTCCTGCTTCCCGCTGATCCAGTTGATGAAAATGATAATTATTATCGTAGTCATTATTCGACGGATCAGGGAAGAAGTGACGACGATGTACGACGTGATCGTGGTGGGCGGAGGGCCCGCCGGCCTCAACGCGGCGCTGGTCTCCGGGCGTCAGCGCAGGCGGGTCCTCCTGCTGGACTCGGGCCGCCCGCGCAACGCACCCGCGGCGCGGATGCACATGTTCCTCAGCCGGGACGGCTTTCCCCCCGCCGAGCTGCGCCGCATAGGCCGGGAGCAGCTCACCGCCTACCCGAACGTGGTCGTACGCGAGGCGACCGTCACCGCCGCCGCGCCCGAGCCACAGGGGTTCACCCTGACGCTGGCCGACGGCACCGTGGAGCGAACCCGGAAGCTGGTCCTCGCCACGGGGCAGGTCGACGTGCTCGACGAGCAGGTGGAGGGCCTGTCCGCGCTGTTCGGCCGAGGGGTGTACCACTGCCCGTTCTGCCACGGCTGGGAGACCGCCGGGATGAGCCTGGCCGTCCTGGGGCACGAACTGCCGCAGGTCATGCAGGCCCTGTACGTGGCCGACCGGTTCAGCGAGGACGTGATCGTGTGCACCAACGGTCACCCGGTGCCCGAGCAGGCCGCGGGCCGCCTCGCCGAGGCCGGGATCGCCGTGGAGGAGACGGCCGTGACCCGCCTCGAAGGCGAGGAGGGCGCCGTCCGCCTGGTCCTCGCCGACGGGCGGGTGCTCGAGCGGCAGGGCGTCTACCACCGGGCGCCCACCCGTCAGCACTCCCCGCTGGCCGAGCGGTTGGGGTGCCTGATCCTCCCGGACGGCTGCGTGCGGGTGGACGAGTTCCAGCGCACCTCCGTGCCCGGTGTGTACGCGGCCGGGGACACCGCCCGGCTGGAGGCCCTGCCCGACGCCCTCACCTTCGTGGTCACCGGTGCCGCCGACGGCGCCCGTGCCGCGGTCTGGCTCGACCAGGAACTCTTCCGCGAGGACGCCGGCCTGGGCGGCTGAGACCGAGGTGCGGCGGGAGCGGAACCGCCCCCGCCGCACCCTTCTCACCGCTCGTCCGGTTCGCGGAGAGCGGCAGCGAGTCCGGCCACCGTGGGCTGCCGGAGGAAGCGGCGGGGCGTCACCCGCCCCAGTCCCTCCCGCGCGAGCGACGCGAGCATCCGCACCGCGAGCAGCGAGTCACCGCCGAGCGCGAAGAAGTCGGCGGTGCGCTCCTCCACCGGGCAGTCCAGCAGTTTCCGCCAGTGTGCCGCGACGGCTCGTTCCGTGTCGTCCCGGGGCGGTCCCGGCTCCGCTCCGCCGACCGCCGCCGCGGGTACGGACAGGCGTCGGCCGGACGCCTGCCGGGCCGGCCCGGCCTGCTCGCCGTCGACCGCGTCGGGCAGGCCGACCACGGCGGCCCAGCCGTCCGGCTCGACCAGCGATTCCACGGTCGCCATGAGATCGGCGAACATCCGGTCGACGTCCGCTCCCGCGAACAGCTCCTCCACCAGTGAGAAGACGACCACCAGCTCCCCGCGCAGCTCGAACAGCCGCACCTCCAGCGCCACCTGGGGCGTCCGCAGCTGCTGGTGGTGGCTCAGCAGGTCGATCGCGCCCAGCGGCCCGGCCTCCTGGGGCACCTCGCTGCCCAGCGCCGCGTCCACTCCCAAGGTGGACTGGAAGACGACGGGTGCCACCGGGCGGTGGGTGCCCCGGCGGCGACCCAGTTCGCGGGAGACCTCCACGCCGGTGATCAGGTTGTGGGCGAGCGCGTCGCCGATGTCCTGCTGCGCGCGGCCGGCGAGGTCGGCGAAGACGGGGGCCGCCGGCAGGTCGACCGGCAGGAGCATGGTGGAGGAGAAGGCCCCCACCAGGCGGGACACGTCGGGGTGGAGCGGAAGGCGGTTCAGCTGGAGGGTGTTGAGCAGGAAGCGGCGGTGGCCGCAGGCCCGGGCGACGGCGGCGGCGAAGGCGGCGAACATCGCCGCGGACGGGGTCACCCCGTGCTCGGTGCACAGCCGGCGCAGGGCCGACCAGCGCTCCGGGTCGAGCACCGCCTGCCGGGTGCCCATCAGGGTGGGGCGCACCTCGGCGGGGTCGGCCACCAGCGGCAGGGCCGGCGGCAGCGGGAAGTCGTCGAGGCGGTCCCACCACCAGTCGCGGTCCTGCTGCCACGCCTCGGTGCCGGGCAGGTCCCGCAGGGTCGTCACGTAGTCGCCGTAGTCGATGTCCAGGGGCGCGAGGACGGCGTTGTAGTCGGAGACCAGGGCGAACAGGTCGCGGTAGAAGACGCCGGAGGACCATCCGTCGATGATCAGCAGGCTGGTCGAGGAGTGCAGCCGGGCGCGGTCCCCGGGCATCAGCGTCAGGCGCATGTCCAGACCGCAGCCGCGGGAGGGGTCGGGGCCCTCGGTGCTCATCTCGTGGCGTATCTCCGCGAGCCGGGCCGCGGCCGTCTCCTCGTCGGCGTCGCGCAGGTCGGTGACCTGGAGCCGCGGTACCGCCTCCGGGTCGTCCAGGGGCAGGATGCGCTGACGGCCGTCGGGCAGGATGCGGGCCCGCAGGACGGCCTGGTGCTCGGCCAGGCGCTCCAGGGCGTCCTGCAGCGCCTCGGGGGCTTCGTCGGCGTCGATGTCCTCCAGCCCGATGTCCACGTAGTGGTGTGCGGAGCGGTAGGACAGCTCCCAGGCGTCCTGCTGACCCACGAAGTAGCCCTGCTGGAGCGGCAGGAGCGGGAACGGCGCGTCCGGGTCCTCGCGTCGGCGCAGGTCCAGGGGCAGCGGGCGCAGGGCACCCGTCCCCGATCCGGTGCTGCGTTCGTGGACGAGGGCGGCGAGCTGCGCGGCGCTCTGTTCGACGCGGACGTCCGCCAGCGCCAGCGGCGTGCCCAGCCGTTTGCGCAGCATCGCGGCCATGCGGACGGCCAGGACGGAGTCGCCGCCCAGGCTCAGGAAGCTGGCGTCCGCCGGTACGGCGGCCAGGTCGGTCTCCAGGGCGTCGGCCCACACGGAGCGGACGGCGTCGACCAGGTCGGCCGAGCCCTGCTCGGCGGTGTGTGCGGCTGCGGATGCGGAGGTCAACAGGGTGCTCCAGTCGGGTTGGCGGGGCGGATGATGCCGTCCACGGCGTGGATCCGTGGGAGGCGCGGGGCAGGGGGCAGGCGGTCGGCGAGCGCGGCGCGGACACGGCCGGGGTCGGGGCGGGCGCCGCGTGACCTGGCACGGCCGGCGATGACGCGCTGGCCCGCCGCGGCGAGGGGGTGCTCCTCGGACGGCAGGACGGGCAGCGGGTCGAAGCCCGCCGCGTCCAGTTGCCGTGCCCATTCCCCGGCGGTGAGGAAGACCCGGTCCTGGCCGGCCCGCAGGTCCGTGAACCACTCCTGCTCGCCGGGCTCGGGCGACATCAGCAGGTACATGGAGGTGAGCGCCTGGTAGTGCTCCCGGCACGACTCGACCAGGACCAGCAGCCCGTCGGGCGCCAGCAATTCCCGCAGAGCGGCCAGACAGCGTCCGGCGTGCCGTGCGTTGTGCAGGACGTTCGCCGCCAGGACGACGTCCTGGGAGCCCGGTTCCAGGCCCTGTTCGAGCGGGTCGGCCTGGATGTCGAACAGGGTGTGCCGCAGGCCGGGGCGGTCACCGAAGACGTCTCTGGCCGCTCGCAGGAAGAACGGGGAGACGTCCGTGAACAGGTAGTCGACGGGCGCGTCGCCGAGCGCCTCCAGGACGGCGCCGGTGGTGCCGCCCACGCCGGCGCCCGCTTCGAGGACGCGCAGGGGAGCCGGCCCCGTCCGGCGGCGGGCCTCGCCGGCGATCAGGGACCCGGCGGCGTGGTTGGCCCAGCGGCTGGGGACGCTGTCGCGGTAGTTGCCCTGCGCGGTGCCCGTCTCCCCGTCGGGGAAGAGGACCTCCTGCAGGGACGTGCGGTCCTGGAGCAGCAGCGGGAGCCGTTCAGCCGCGGCCCGGAAGAAGCGGGTCATGGACGCCGGGTAGCCCAGGCCCGCGCAGGCGCCGTCCAGCTCGCGCAGTGCCCGGGCGTGGTCGCGGCGGTCCGGCACCGTGAGGGAGTGGTGGCGGCCCGTCGCCGCGTCCCGGTGGAGCCGGCCCTCCGCGGTCAGGGTGCGCAGCCAGCGCCGCACGATCCACGCGTGCCGGGGTGCGACCGTCAGGGCTTCGAGGATCTCGTCGGTGCGGGGCCGTCCGCCGTCGCGGAACAGACGAGTCCGGTCCAGTACCCGGGCCATCGTCAGCAGCGCCGCCTCGTCGAGCTGCCGCATCAGCGCCGGGAGAACGGCCGGGTCGGTACCGCGGACGGCGGCGTCACCGGCGTCCGCGGCCCGGCCGGCGGCGCGGGCGTCGTCCCGGCCGGGACCGGACGGCGGCCGCGCCGACGGGGGCGGACCCGTCACCAGCAGGGTGTCCCGTCCCCCGCCGCGCACCAGTTGCCAGTCCGTCACGCCGGGCAGCCCGGTGAGGGTCTCGTCGGTGAGTGCGTCGTTCACGCGTGGCCGTCCTCGATGACGTCCACCACGGTGATCGCCGGTGGTGCGGTGTCCGGTTCGGCCCGGCGCAGGTGGTCGCGCAGCACCTCGGGCAGACGGCGCCGGACGAACAGGGGGAACGGCTCGTGGGCCACCGGACCGGAGGGCGCCGGGAGGTCCTCGGCCGCGGCGGGCGCGCAGTCGGCGGGAACCGCCACGGCCAGCGTGCGCGGGTCGGCGGCGTCGAGCAGCACGGCGGCGTCCGCTCCCCGCAGTGCCTCGCGCAGGGCGTACGGGGTCACCGCCCCGGGGGCGTCGTGGAGCAGGGCGTTGGGGATGCCGTGGACGACGGCGGGAGGGCCGTCGAGCGCGTCGCGCAGCGCTTGTGGGACATCGCTCCCCCGGTGTCCGCCCCAGGGCGTCCGGCGCACGCGCCGGGTCCCCGGTCCGTCGGTGT
The DNA here is from genome assembly GCF_040302425.1 of Streptomyces sp. NPDC126497. Lineage (NCBI taxonomy): Bacteria > Bacillati > Actinomycetota > Actinomycetes > Kitasatosporales > Streptomycetaceae > Streptomyces > Streptomyces sp. NPDC126497. The sequence continues at coordinate 64,769 of NZ_JBEORT010000018.1, read as the reverse complement.
GCGGGCCGACGCGCAGGACGACGTCGTAGCGGTAGCGGGTGAGTTCGGTGTCCTCGGCCATGGTGCGGGCGTGCACGCTCATGCGGACCGGGCGGGGGCGGCCCGCGATCGCGGCGGCGACGGCCGCCGGGGTGAAGGACAGTTCCTCGTCCGCCTCGGCGGCGGCCGCGGCCCTCGCGGCGATCGTCGTGCCGTCCGCCTCGGGGTCGCGGGCCCGTTCCAGCCGTCCGAAGTGGTCGAGCAGCAGGCCGGAGTGCCGGATGTCCCCCACGATCACGGTGCCGCCGTCCCCGACCGCCGACAGCGCCCCGTGCAGGACGGTGGTCAGGTAGGCCAGGTCGGGGAAGCACTGGGTGACCGAGTTGAGCAGCACGCAGTCGGGGAGCCCGCCGGGGCCGAAAACGGCGTCCATGGCGTCCCGTACCCGGGGCGCGGCCGTCTCGTGGGCGGCGGCCCGGACGAACGCGGTGCGAGGCAGGCCGGCGGTGGTGAGGCGGTCCACCGCGACCTGGGCGACGTCGGCGCCGACGTACCCGTCCAGGTGCGGGTGCAGACGGTGGGCGAGCAGGCCGGTGCCGCAGCCGAGTTCCAGGACCCGCCTCGGACGCTGGGCCAGGACGAGGTCCACGGTGCGGTCCACCCAGTCCCGCATGTGGGCTTCGGGCAGCGGTGCTCCGGTGTCGGAGGCCCGCCACCCGGACAGGTCGAGGTCGTCGGCGTGCCGCCCCTCGGCCGTCTCGTACGTCCACTCGTAGACCTCGGCCCACTGTTCGAGGTGCTCGCGCATCAGGGGGCCCGGCTCGGGGGCGGCGGTCACGGCGTCCGGGTGCGGGACGACCCGGACGCCGCCGTCGGGTGCGGGGTGGGCCCGGGCCACCCAGGGATGGGCGGCCAGCAGGTCCGCGATCCGGCCGGTGTGTTCAGCCGTCGTGTGGTCGGACACCGGAGTGCTCCGTTCTCTCGTCGAGGGGGTGGTCGGGGGGCGTGTGCGGCCGTGGGACCAGGCGGCGCCCGGTCAGGTGGAGGACGCGGTCGGCGCGGGCGGCCGCGCCGGCGTCGTGGGTGACGGTCAGGACGGCGGGGCCGTTCTTCCGCAGCCGGTCCAGCAGGTCGAGGACGCGTCGTGCCGAGTCCGGGTCCAGACCCGCGGTGGGCTCGTCCAGCAGCAGCACGTCGGGCTCGGCGGCGAGCGCCCGGGCGAGAAGCACCCGGCGGCGCTGGCCGCCGGAGAGCGCCGCCGGTCTGCGGCCGGCCAGCTCGGCGGGGAGTCCCACGGCATCGAGGAGTTCCCGGACGCGTTCCCGTCCGACCGCTGCGGTCATGCCGTGGAACACCTTCAGCGGCCGGGCCACCGCTCGGCCGACGGTGTGCGCCGGGTTGAGCTCCGCCACCGCGTCCTGTCCGGCCAGCTGGACGGCGCGCAGCATCCACCGGTCGCGCGAGCGGGTCCCGGCGGGCAGTGGACGCCCGTGCAGCAGGAGTTCTCCGGCGGTCGGCGGGCGACGGCCCGCGAGGGCGTGCAGCAGGGTCGTCTTTCCGCCGCCCGACCGTCCCGTGACGGCCAGCCAGCCGCCCGCCGACAGGCCCAGGTCGCCGGCGTCGAGCAGCGGTGCGCCGTCCGGGGTCCGCAGGGTCAGGCCCCGCGCCGACAGCACGGGCGCCGGGGGCGCGGCAGGGTCCGCCGCCGTGCGGGGCGGACGCCCGGCCTGTGGTGACGCGGGATCGGCGACCGGGCGGAGCGGTTGCTTCCACGGGGTGTGCGTCATCCGTCCGCGCACCGCGACGGTCACACGTGACCCGTACCGCGCGGTGGCGTCGGCACCGGCGGCCGGATGCGCGTCACCGGCGAGCACCAGTGTCCGGTCGGCCAGCTCCGCGGCCAGCCGGGCATCGTGCGTGACCAGGACGACGCACCGACCGGGGACCCCACGGCGGGACCGCACCTCTTCGGCCACCAGGTCGGCCGTCGCGCGGTCCAGTGCCGAGGTCGGCTCGTCCAGGACGAGCAGCTCCGGATCGGCGCACAGGGCCCGGGCCAGGGCGACCCGCCCGGCCTGTCCGCCGGAGAGTTCCCCCGCCCGCCGGGAGGCGAGCCCGGGCGGAAGATCCAGCCGGCGCATCAGGGCCTCGACCCGCAGGGCGCGGGCGGCGGCGTCACCGGTGAACTCCTCGCCGATCAGCCGGTCCACGCGCCACAGCGGATTGAGGGCCGCGCCGGGGTCCTGCGCCAGCCAGCCGCACCGGGCACGCCGCCACCGCCGGGCCGTCCGGCCGGGCGACACGGCCGCACCGCGCCAGCGCACGGTGCCCGCCGCACGGTGCAGTCCGTCCGGGAGGACGTCGAGCAGGGCGCGCAGCAGGGTGGACTTACCGGCACCGGACGCGCCGGTGACGGCCAGCACCTGCCCCGGGCCCACGCGGACGTCGACCGGCGGCAGGACGGTGGCTCCGTCGAGGACACGGCGAACGGTCAGGCCCTCGGCCGCCAGCAGCGGAGCGTCGGTGGGAACGAGCCCCTCGTGGGCGCGGACGGTCATGCCGCCTCCCCCTGGACACGGGCGGCCGTCCGGGCCGCCGCGGCGAACACCCAGGCGCAGCCCGCCAGGGGGATCGCCGGCGCCAGCAGCGCCCAGGGGTTGAGTGCGGCGCCGGGCAGGTTCTCGCTGAGCATCAGGGCCCAGTCGGGATCCGGGGGCTGGGGCCCCAGACCGAGCACGGCGAGGGCCGCGGCGATCTGCAGTGCCGTGACGAGCCTGAGCCCGGCGTCGGCGGCGACCAGACGGCGCAGGGCGGGCAGCACCTCGTGGAACAGCACGGCGGGCGTGCGCTCGCCGCGCTCGACGGCGGCGTGCACGTGCCCGCTGTCGCGCAGCTGCGCGCACTGCGTGGCGACGACCCGCGCGGTGAGCGGGGCTCCCGCGAGCACCGACGCCACGACGACCACCGTCGCCCCCGGCAGCGCGGTGGCCAGCACCAGCGCCAGGACCAGGGCGGGGACGGCCAGCAGCAGGTCGCACAGGGCCCGTACGGTGCGGGCGGTACGGGCGCCCGACCAGCCCGCGGCCAGGCCGAGGCCCGCGCCGCAGACGACGGCGGCGAGCGCGGCGAGCAGGGACACCGCCAGGAGCTGGGTGCCCCCGGCCAGGACCCGGGACAGCACGTCGCGCCCCAGGACGTCGGTGCCCAGCGGATGCCGTCCGCCGGGCGGCGCCCAGGGGGCGGCGACCGTTCGCTCCGGTGGGTGCGGGGCGGCGTACCGGCCGAGCGGCACGCACACCAGCAGCGCGAGGGCCGCGGTCACGGACGCCGAAGGACGGACGGCTCCGGGGAGGAACGGCACAGGCGCTCCGGTCATGCGGTCCTCCCCTCCGTCGCCACCGACGTGCCGGGGTCCCCCGGCACCGTGGTGCGACGGGCGGCCAGGTCGGCCAGGAGCATGCCCAGCAGCAGGACGACGGCCGGGAGGAGGGCCGCGGCCTGGATGACGGGGACGTCCCGCACCGCGACGGCGGACACCAGCAGCTGACCGGTGCCCGGATAGCCGAAGAGGGTCTCCGCCAGGGCGGTTCCCGCCACGAGACCGCCGGCCAGCAGGGCCGTCACCTGGAGCGCCGGCGCGTACAGGAAGGGCAGGACGTGCCGGTGCAGCACGAGCGGGGCGGGCAGGCCGCGCAGCCGTGCGTCGGCCACGTGCGGGCGGCGCAGGACATCGGCCAGCGCCCCGCGCAGCAGGACGGTGGCGAACGCGGCCGAGGGCAGCGCCAGGGTGAGGGCGGGCAGCACCAGGAGCCGGGGGTCCGCCAGGGGCGAGCCGCCGGGCGGCAGCAGGGACACGGGGGGCAGCCAGCCCAGCAGCCCGGCCAGGACCGCGCCGAGCACCGCCGCGTGGACCGGCTGCGGCACGGCGGCCAGCCCGGTGGCGGCCGTGCCGCCCCGGCCGCCGCGCAGGTACGCCACGGTCAGGGCCGTCGCGGTGAGCAGCGCGGTGACCGCCAGCGCCGCCGCGACCAGGACGGCGGTGGCGGGCAGCCGTTCGGCGAACAGGGTCGCCACCGGCTTGCCGCCCGCCAGCGAACGTCCCAGGTCCCCCCGGACCAGGCCGTACAGCCAGTCGAGGTAGCGCACCGTGGCCGGCCGGTCCAGCCCGAGGCGTTCCCGCTCCGCCGCGACGTCCTCGGCGGAGACCCGCCCCGCCGTCCTCAGCTCCCCGGCGTCCCCCGGGAGCAGTTCGGTGGCCGTGAAGACCACGGCCGTGGCGGCGACGGCCAGGGCGGCGGCCCGGCCGGCCGGGCGCAGGGCGCGGCCGGCAGTGCGCGGGGTCACTTGGCCATCCACACCTGGTCGATGAACATGCGCTGGAATCCGGGCCCGTCGGGCAGTCCGCGCACGCCCGGCGCGGCGAGGTCCAGGCCGTCCCCGGTGCCCCAGACGACATAGCCGCCGTCCTCCCACAGCTCGCGCTGGATGCCGGAGAGCAGTTGCCCGCGCCGCGCCTCGTCGGCGGTCGACATGGCCCGGGCGAAGCCGTCGTCGAAGCTCTCGCTGCGCCAGGCGGTCTCGTTGGTCGGGGAGTCGGACAGCAGTCCGACGCGGACGAGGTCGGGGAAGGAGATACCGCCGTAGTAGCCGGTGTAGAACGCCTTCTTGGCGTAGACGGCGGTCCAGTAGGTGTCCGCCGGCTCGACCTTCACCTCGGCGTCGACGCCGATGTCGGAGAGCTGCTGGGCGTAGAGGGTGGCCGCGGTGTCCATGCCGGGGTAGGAGGTGGTGGTGTGCAGGGTGACGGACAGTCCGCCGGCGTGGCCGGCCTCGGCCAGCAGCTTCCTGGCCTTCTTCACGTCGCGGGTGCGCTGCGGCAGGTCCTCGGGGGCCGAGGGGTCGTAGGGGGTGGGGAGGTCGTTGGCGACCTTGCCGTAGCCGAGGAACACGGTGTCGACCAGGGCCTTGCGGTCGGCGGCGAGGCGGAACGCCTCGCGGACCCGGGGATCGTCGAACGGCTCGGTGTCCAGGCGCATGACGAACGGGTACTCGGTGACGCCGTCGCGTCGGACGACCTGGGTCTTCGCCGAGGATCCGGCGCTCTTGACCGCGGCGGGGCCGACGCTGCCGGCGACGTCGGCCTGCCCGGAGGCGACGGCGCCGGCCCGTGCCTGTGGGTCGGCGACGGCCTGGATCTCGATCCGGTCCAGGTGCGGGCGCTTGCCCCACCACGTGTCGTTGCGGGTCAGGACGGTGGTCTGGGCACTGGTCCGCTCCACCCGGTAGGGGCCCGAGCCGGTGACGGGGCGGGAGAAGTCCTCGGTGCCCTCCGGGACGACGAAGGTGACGGATTCCAGGGCCCGGGGCGCGTCGGCCATCGGGGCGCGGGTCGCCAGGACGACGGTGTGCTCGTCGGGGGCGGTGGACTTCTTCAGGTCGAAGTCGGCGAGCCGGCCGTAGTTCTCGGCTGCCTTGCCGCCGATGCGCCGCAGGGAGTACAGCACGTCGGCGGCGCTCACCGGCTCGCCGTCGGTGAAGCGGGCGTCCTCGCGCAGGGTGAGGGTCCAGCGGTCCATGGCGTCGTTGGGCTTCCACGACGTGGCGAGCCGCGGTCGGGTCCTCCCGTCCTCGCCGGGGACGGTGAGGACGTCGTACGTCAGGGCGAAGCGCAGGACGTCGGACTCGTTGCCGAGGCCGCCGTGCGGGTCGTCACTGGCGGTGGCGGGTGACCCCGCGACGGCGTACCGCAGGGTGCCGCCGTCGACGGGCGCGCCGGTGCGGGAGGCCGGGGTGTCGGCGGCGGGTGTGCCGGAGCAGGCGCTCAGCAGCAGGGTGCCGACCGCCGCGAGGGCGGTGAGAGCGGATCTGCGGGACAGGGGGCTGCGGGGTGACGGGTGCTGGTGCATGGTTGCTTTCCGCGAGAGGTTCGGGGTCAGGTGGGCCGCCGGACTCACCGGCCGGTGTGCACGGCGGCAAGGGCCCGGTCGATCAGGGCGGCGATCCGTCGTACTGCGGGGTCGTGCAGCAGGGAGTAGTGGTGGCCTTCGACGGTGTGGGCGTCGACGGGGCCGCTGACGTGCGGCAGCCAGCCGAGGGCGGGCAGGTCCGCGGCGTCGTCGACGCCCATGCCGACACCGGCGTTGTGCGGCGCGGGACGGGACGCGGCGATGAGCAGCAGTCGGGTGGCCGGGTCGGTGAGGTGCCCGGCCCTGTGGTCGGCCAGCGCCCGCAGGTGGCGTTCGAAGACTTCGAGGCGGGTGTCGGCGGTGTCCCGGGGGCCGAGCAGGCCGGCCGCTCGTAGCCGTTCGGTGGCCGCCCGGCGTACCGCCGCCGCGTCCGGGGCGGTGCGGATCGTCTCCGCGTCCGGGCCGAGGGCCAGGTCGAGGTCGAGGAACGCCTCCAGCGAGCGCAGGTAGCGGACGGCCGCGAAGGCGGTGTCCTGGGCGCGGTCGGTGCCGCCCAGTGCCCGGATGCGGTCGGGGGTGTTGGAGTCGATCAGGACCAGGAGGTCGGTCCGCTCGCCGCGTCGCTGGAGTTCCACGGCCATCTGGTGGGCGACGGTGCCGCCCATCGACCAGCCGCCCAGCAGGTAGGGACCCTGCGGCTGGTGGACGCGCAGCGCCGCCAGGTAGCGGTCGGTCGTCTCGGCGATGGTCCGCGGCCCGGTGCCGCCGGTCAGGGCGGGGTCGGTGAGGGCCACGACGGGCCGGCCGTCGGTGAGGAGACGGGCGAGTTCGCCGTAGCACAGCACGTCCCCGCCGGAGGGGTGCATCAGGAACAGGGGGCGGTCGCCGTTGCCGTCGCGCAGCAGCAGGGCCGCGTCGGTGTCGGGGGCCGGGGCGGGAACGGTCCGCTTCCTCGCCGTGGGGGCCGGCCGCCGCGCTTCACGGGCCGGGACGGCGGGCGCGGTGCGGGGCTCCTCGGTGTCCCACGCCCGCGGTGCGTCGGCCAGCCGGCGCACCCGCTCGGCGTAGGCGGCGAACGCCGCGTCCGCCTCGTCGGCGGGCAGGGCGTTCTCCAGGACGTCCCACTGGAGCAGGAGCGCCCCGTGCTGCTCGATCACCTGGTGGTCCAGCCAGGTCTGCGGGGTGCTGCTCACGCCGTACACCGGTGTGCCCGCCCAGTCCAGGTCGTGTCCGCCGCCGAGCGGCCCGGACAGGCCCAGGGCGCTGGTGAAGACCACGGGAACGGACTCGCTGCGGCCGGTGCGCGAGGACTTCTCGGCCAGCAGGTCGAGCGCGGAGAACTCCCGGTGGTCCAGGTCCTCGAAGAGGGTGCGCTGGGCCCGTACGGCGGCGTCGGCGAAGCAGCGGGTGTCCGAGCGGTCCACCTCGTGCAGCATCAGCGAGGTGAAGTCACCGACCACGGCGTCGGCCCCGGGCAGGTGCGCGGGCCGGTCGAAGAGGGTGAGGGTGACGGCGAAGCGGTTCTGCCCGGACCACTCGGCGAGGGCCTCGCCGTAGGCCGCCAGCAGGACGGCCGTGGGGGTCAGCCCGCGCCGGGCGGCCTCGGCCTTGAGGGCGTTCCAGCGGTCCGGCTCCAGACGGGCGGTGCGCCGTGCGAAGCGGGGCCGCTCCCCGGGGCTCCCGGCCTGGACGGGCAGTGCGGGTGCGCCGGGCAGGTCGTCCAGCCTGGCCCGCCAGTAGGCGGCGGCCCGCGCGTGCTCCGGGCCCTCGGTGCGGCGCTCGAGTGCGGCCACGCAGTCCGCGAAGGTGGTCTCCAGCGACGGCAGCCGGGCGTCGGGGTCGTGGTAGAGGGTGCGCAGTTCGCGGTCCCAGATCAGGTAGCTGGCGGTGTCGCACACCAGCACGTCCACGTTGACGAACAGCCGGACGACGTCGCCGGGCAGTCGGGCGGCCCTGATGTCGACCAGGGGCCAGCGGCCCGGGCGGGGTTCGCGGCGCACCATGCGGGTGCGCACGCGTTCCAGCTTCCGGGCGCGCTCGGCGTCGTCGTCCTCCGTCAGGTCCTGCACCCGGATCCGGTAGTGGGGCACCTTGTCGAGCACCCGGTTGCGGCCTTCCGGTGAGACGACCGCGCGCAGCATCGGGTGGCGGGCGACGACCGCGTTCCACGCCGTTTCGTAGCGGTCGGTGTCCAGGCCGGGACAGTCGTACTCCAGGTGGAAGGAGCACGGGACGTCGCCGAGGCGGTAACCGCCCGATCCGCCGACCCAGTAGGCGTGCTGCACCCGGGTGAGGGGGAACTCCCGGGGGCCGTCCCCGGGTTGCGAGGAGGGACCGCCCGCGGTCCGGGGCGCGGCGGGATCCCGCCGGGATTCCCCGTCGGGCAGCGTCGGGGCCAGGGCCGCGATGGTGGGCCGGGCGAGCAGGTCCTGCAGCCGCAGGTCGGCACCGTGGTCGTCACGCAGCCGGGCGAGCATCCGGGTGGCCAGCAGGGAGTGCCCGCCGAGGGCGAAGAAGTCGGCGTCGCGGTCGGTGACGGGGAAGCCCAGCAGGTCCGACCAGACCTCCGCCAGGAGTGCCTCCGCACCGGTGGTGAACCCCGCACCGGCCCGCGGCTCCGCCGTGGGTGCGCCGGGAGCCGGCGCGACGGAGGCGGGTACGGCGGTGGGCGTGCCCGCGGTGCGGGGCGCGAGGTCGGCCGGCGAGACGGCGACGGAGGCCGGGGCACGGCCGTCGGCCGCGAGCGCCAGCAGTCGGTCCACGGTGCGCATGCCGTCCGCCAGGCCGATCGAGTGCCGGGAGGCGACGGTGCGTTCGCTCCGGCCGGGCCCGACGCGCCAGCCGTCCCAGGCGACGCTGATCCAGCGGGGTGCGTCCGGGTCCGCGTGGTGCTCGTGCTCGGCGAGGGCGTCCAGGTAGCGGTTGACGGCGGCGTACGGGGCGAGGCCGAGGCCTCCGACGAACGCCGTGGCGGAGGACATCAGCAGGACGGTGGCCGGGCGGCGGCCGGGCGGGAGGCCGCGCACGGCGTCGCGCACCGCGAGGGCCGCGGTGACCTTGGCGTGCGCGTGCGCGCGCACGGCCTGCTCCTCGGTGGCCCGCAACGGCGCGACGGCTGCGGAGGCGACCACGCCGGCGGCGTGCACGACCAGGTCCAGCGGGCCGTCGCGGTCGGTCAGTTCCCGCAGCAGTTCCGTCGTGGCGGCGGGGTCCGCGGCGTCCGCGGTACGGACCTCGATGTCGGCGCCGGAGTCCCGCAGGGCACGGATCGTCTCCGCCCGTTCGGCTTCGGTGCTGCCGGGGGCGGGGTCCGGGTGGAGCCCGGTGCGGCCGGTCACCACGACCCGTCGTCCGGAGCGGGCCAGGTGCCCGGCCATGGCCAGGCCCACGTCCCCGAGTCCGCCGAGGATCACCGCCGTACCCGTCCCGCCGTCGGTGGCGGTCGGGCCGTCCGGGTCCGGCGCGGGTGCGGACGGCCGCCAGGGGGTGATGCCGCGTGTCCAGCGGTGTCCGCCGCGCAGGGCGCACTCGATGCCGTTCGGGCCTCCCGCCAGCAGGTCGGCGGCCTCCGCCGGCACGGTCCGGACGTCGTCGGCGTGCGGCGGGCCGGCCGGCAGGTCCACCGAGCGCCAGCGCAGGCCCGGGAACTCCTGGGCGAGGACGCGGGGCACGGCGAGGCCGGCGGCGGCGTGGGCGGCGGGCCGGTCGGTGCTCTCCACCTGCTGGGCGTTGTGGCTGAGGTGCAGCAGGCAGGTGCGGTGCGCCCAGGAGGCGGCGGCCCGCGCCACCTCCGCGTAGTGCAGGACCGACGCGCTGACGGTTTCCGCCGGGTCGTCGCCGGTGTCCCCGGACGGGCCGATCACGACGATGCCCTCGCACGGGGTGCCGGGGTCCCGGACCGCCTCGTCGAGGGTGACGGTGCCGGCTCCGGCGGCGGCGAGTGCGGCGCGCACCCGCTCGGCCGAGGGCGAGCCGGGAGGGCCGGCCACGAGCCAGCGGCCCCGCAGCGCCGGCCGGACCGCCTCGGCGGGAGGCGTGCGCCGCCAGACGGGCAGTTGGAAGGGCTCGGACTCGTCGGGGGCGGCCTGCCCGGCGCCGTGGCCGGGGTCGGCCGCCGTACCGGCCTGTGCGGCGGCCGGCGGGTCGATCCAGAGTCTGCGGCGCTCCATGGGCAGACCCGGCAGGACGACACGGCGTCGCCCCGGGCGGTGCAGGGCCGCGGCGTCCAGGGGGACCCCGTGCGTCCACAGCTCTCCGGCGGCCGCCAGCAGCGCGGCACGTCCTCCGTCGGGCCGCTCGCGGTCGGGGAAGGCGGCCAGGGTGGCCAGGAGCTGCCGGTGTCCCTGCTGACGGGCCAGTTGGAGCAGTGCACCGCCGGGTCCCGCCTGGACGAGGACGGCCGGCCCTTCGCCCAGGGCGGTGGCCAGGGCGTCGGAGAAGCGCACGGTGGAGCGCAGGTGCGCCACCCAGTGGTCGGCGTCGGGAGCGGTGTCCAGCAGTTTCCCGGTGAGGGTGGTGGCGAGCGGGATGCCGGGAACACGCGCCCGGACGGTCCTGGCGGCCGCGCGCAGTTCGGGCAGGACCGGATCGACCAGGCGCGAGTGCGCGGCCGCGTCGAGGGAGAGCCGTACGGTGCGCTCGCCGCGTGCGGTCAGGGCCCGCTCCACTTCGGCCACGGCCGGTTCGGGTCCGGACACCACACAGGACCGCGGGCCGTTGACGGCGGCCAGATCCAGTTCCGGGTGGTCGGCGAGCAGGGCCAGGGTCTGCCGTTCGGTCAGCGGGACCGTCAGCATCACCCCGCCGCCCGCCGCCCGGGACATGCCGCGCGAGCGGACCGCCACCAGTGCCGCGGCGTCGGGCAGGGACAGGGCGCCGGACAGCACGGCGGCCACGTACTCGCCGAGGCTGTGGCCGACCACCGCGTCCGGTTCGACGCCCCAGGAGCGCAGCGTGCGCGCGGCGGCCAGGGAGACGGTGAACAGGGCGGGCAGTCCGTGGGCGGGGTCGCGCAGCAGCCGGCGGGCGTGCTCGTCGGACGGGTCGGCGGTGATCAGCGCGGTGAGGCCGGTACCGGTCCCGTCGTCGAAGAGACCGGCGCACTCGCGCACGGTGCGGTCGAACTCCTCCTCCTCTGCGCACAGTTCGCGCCCCATGCCCGCGTACTGCGCTCCCCCGCCGGGGAAGGCCAGCACGATCCTGGGCGGGGTGGGACCGGGACGGCGCCGCGGGGCGGCGCGCAGGGCGCGGCTGTCGGTCTCCGCCGCCCCGGTGATCACCGCGGCGGCGCGGTACGGCAGCGTCGCGCGGCCGGTGTGCAGGGTGTGGGCCGCGTCGGCGGGCGCGATCTGCGTGGTGTGGAGGGCGGTCGCGGTGGTCTCGGTGAGGCGGGCGAGGGCGTCGTCACGGTGCGCGCTGAGCAGGGCGAGCTGCGGGCGCGGGTCGACGGGCGGTTCCGGACGGACGGGGGCGCTGCCCAGGACGACGTGGCAGTTGGTGCCGCCGATGCCGAAGGAGCTGACGCCCGCGTACCGGGGGCCGGTCCAGTCCGTGGCCTCGTGGACGACGGTGAAGGGCGAGTCGTCCAGCCCGAGGTCGGGGTTGAGGGGCAGGGCGTCCAGGGTGGGCGGTAGTACGCCGTGGTGCAGGGCGAGGACGGTCTTGGCGAGACCGGCGATGCCGGCGGCCGCGTTGGCGTGCCCGATGTTGCTCTTGACCGAACCCAGGGCGCACCAGGCCGGGCCGGTGTCGCCGAACACGCGGCGCAGCGCGGCGACCTCCACCACGTCGCCGAGACGGGTGGCGGTGCCGTGGGCCTCGACGTAGGTGATGTCCTCGGGCGTGAGACCGGCCACGGCGAGCGCCTCGGAGACCGCACGGGCCTGTCCGCGCGGCGAGGGGGCGGTGAAGCCGGTGCGGTCGCCGCCGTCGTTGTTGACGGCGGAGCCGTGCAGGACGGCCAGCACCGGGTCGCCGTCGGCGAGGGCGTCGCGCAGCCGCCGCAGTACGGCCACACCGACGCCCTGGGTGTGCACGATGCCGGTGCCCTCGGCGGAGAAGGTCCGTACGTGCCCGTCGGCGGAGAAGATCCCGTCGGGGACGTGGAGGTAGCCCCTGCCCTGCGGGACGATCAGGGAGGCGCCGCCGGCGAGGGCGGTGTCGCACTCCCCCGCCAGCAGGGACTGGGCCGCCAGGTGCACGGCCACCAGCGAGGTCGAGCAGGCGGTGCCGACCGCGACGGCGGGTCCGGTGAGCGCGAGGCGGTGCGCGACGTGCAGGGGGAGGTAGTCGGCCACGCCCGCGAGGGCCGCCTGGAGGCTGCCGACGGGATCGGTGGCGGAGGCGGCGTACCGGTCGGCGAGGTTGCGGGCGAGGTAGTCGCTGTGGGCGGCGCCGGCGAAGACGCCCACGGCGCCCGCGCCGACACCGCCGCCGTGCCCGGCGCTCTCCAGGGCGCGCAGGCACGCTTCGAGGAAGAGCCTCTGCTGGGGGTCCATCACGGCCGCTTCGGCGTCGGTCAGGCCGAACGGCTCGGGATCGAACCGGTCCTGTCCGTCGATGATCCCGCTGACGGGTATGTGGGCGGGGTTGGCCAGCAGCCCCGCCGGGACGCCGCGTTCGGCCAGTTCCCGCTCGTCGTGCCGGGTCAGTCCGCTGCGGCCGCCGACGAGCAGGTCCCAGTAGGCCGCCGTGTCGGGGGCTCCGGGGAACCGGCAGTCCAGGGCGGTGACCGCGATCAGGTCGTCGCCGGCCTCGTGGTCGGGCCGGGGCGTCTCCGGCGTGTCTCCCCGGGAGGAAGTCGGTTCGGTCATCGGGTGGTCTCCTCGGCCAGGGCGCGTGCGGCGACGCGGGACGTTCTGCGCGTGGGCCGTTCGGACCGCCGGGAGGCGGGGGGCCCGACGGCGCCGGCGACGGTGGCGGCCCGGTCGGTCTCCGGGGCGCTCTGGACGGTGATGCGGGCGGCCAGGGCCGCGACGGTGGGGTGCTCGAACATGTCCGCCAGCGCGAGCCGGGGCGCGATGCCCTCCCGGAGCCTGCGGTGGGTGAGGACCAGGGTGAGGGAGGTGGCCCCCAGCTCCTTGAAGGTGCTGTCGGGCGTCACCGGCACGTCCGTGAAGTCGGCCAGGATGTCGGTCAGGGCCTCCAGTACGGCCGGTGCCACGGGCGCGGCCGGGCCCTGCCCGCGGGGCCGGGGTGCCCGGTCCGGTCCGGTGCCGTACCGTTCCGGGGCCGGGGCGCCGGGCGCCGGACCGGTGGACGGGGAGGGCGCCGGGGAGTCCCCCGCCCGGGGACGGCAGACCACCTCCGCCAGTCCTCCGGGTCCCAGGAGCGGAACCGCGGCTTCGCCGTCGGCGGTCCGCGCCATGTACCGGAGCCATCGGGCCGACGCCTCCAGCGCCTGGTCCGGCCGGAGCCGGCCGGGCCGGACCACGACGGCGGCCTCCAGGCCCAGGGCGGCCGCCTCGGCCAGCGCGGCTGTGACCCAGTCCCCGCCCGGGGCGGACTCGGCGGCGGATCCGGCCGGGACCGTACGCGGTGCCGCGGTGGGCCCGTCCTCCGCCGCGGCGACCGGGGCCGGCCCGTCGGCGTCGGTGGTCCGGCCATCGGTGGGTGCGGCGGTCAGCGCCGCGTGGTCGATCTTGCCGTTGGCCGTCACCGGCAGCTGGTCCAGGACCACGAACCGGCTGGGCACCATGTAGTCGGGCAGCCGTTCGCGCAGGACGTCCGCCAGTTCCTGGGCGGTCGGCGGTTCGCTCGCGCCCCGGGGCGACAGGTGCGCCACCAGTCGTGGCCGTCCGTCGGGGCCGCGTACCGACGACACCACGCACTGGCGGACCGCCGGGTGGCGGGCCAGTACCGCCTCCACCTCGCCCAGTTCGATGCGGTGCCCGCGGATCTTCACCTGCCGGTCCACGCGCCCGAGGAACTCGATGGCGCCCTCGGCGGTCCACCGGCCGAGGTCCCCGGTGCGGTACAGCCGGCGGCCCAGCACGGGGTGGACGGCGAACCTCTCGGCGGTCTGGACCGGATCGGCGGTGTAGCCGCGGGCCAGTCCGTCGCCGCCGATGAACAGCTCCCCCGCCTCGCCCACCGGGCAGGGCGCGCCGTCCTCGTCGAGGACGAAGAAGCTCTGGCCGCGCAGCGCCCGGCCGTAGGGAATGCTGCGCCACCCCGGATCGATGTGCTCCACCGGGTAGGTGATGGACCAGATGGACGCTTCCGTGGCTCCGCCCAGGCTCATCACCTCCGCCTGCGGTGCGAGCCGGCGCAGCCGGTCGGGCAGGGTCAGGGGGATCCAGTCCCCGGAGAGCATCACCAGGCGCAGGGTGCGCAGCGCCTCGCCGGCCTCCTCCGGTTCCATCTCCGCGTACTCGACGAGCATTTCGAGCAGGGCGGGCGCGGTGTTCCACACGGTGACGCCGTGCCGGCCGGCCTGCTCGAGCCAGTGCTGCGGGTCGCGCTGCCGGGCGGGGTCGGGCAGCACCAGACAGCCGCCGGCGCCGAGGACGCCGTAGATGTCGAACACGGACAGGTCGAAGCTGAGCGCCGACAGCGCCAGCACCCGGTCGTCGGGGCCGATGGCGAACCGGTCGACGATGTCGTCGACGGTCGTGCGCGCGGCCCGGTGCTCGATCTCCACGCCCTTGGGGCTGCCGGTGGAACCCGAGGTGAAGATGGTGTAGGCGATGTCCTCGGGACGTGGGGCCGTGAGCGGTGCCGCGGGGCCGGCGGAGCCCGCGGTGGTGCGGGCGGGGCGCCCCGCGGCGGTCAGGCGGTGGACGGTGACGCCGTCGGGCCAGTCGGTCCTCACACCGCGGCCGGTCAGTGCGTGCCGGACCCCGGCCCGCTCGCAGACGGCGGCGATCCGCGCGGCCGGCCAGGAGGGTTCGACCGGCAGGTAGCCCGCTCCGCTCAGGCTGACGCCGAGTACGGCGGTGATCTGCGCGGTGCCCTTCTCGCAGGCGACGGCGACCATGTCGCCGGGCCCCACCCCGTGTGCGGCCAGCAGTGCCGCGGTGGCGGCGGCGTTGTCCGTGAGGCGGGCGTGGGTGACGGTGGTGGAGGAGGTGCGCAGGGCGGGCCGCCGTGGGTGCCGCCGGGCCGCGTCGGTGACCGGATCGTGCAGCAGCGGGCCCGCGTTCGGGAAGGGCACGGCGTCCAGGGACTCCTCGGGGTGGAAGGACGGGTCCCAGCCCAGGGCGGTGTCGTGCCAGGCGTCGGGGTTGGTCAGGGTGTGGAGCAGGCGTACGAAGGCGTCGAGCAGGGCCGGTACCCAGCCGTCGGGGAACGCCCCCTCGACGGCGTCCCAGGCCAGGCGGAGGCGTCCGCCCTCGTCCCACACGATGTGGTCGAGCAGGACCTGCGGGGTCTGGGAGATGCCGTACACCTCCTGTCCGATCCAGGACGCCGGAGGCTCCCCGGCGCCCGCCAGACCCACCCCGCTGGTGAACACCACCGGGTGGCCGAGTGCTCCCACCGGCGACGATTCCTGTCCCCGCAGCTCCCTGAGCACCTCGACGCCGGACACGGACCGGTGGTCCAGGTCCTCCCAGAAGCGGTGGTTGACGGCGGCGGCGTAGTCGGCGAAGCCCTTCCAGTCGGCGGGGCTGAAACGTGGCGTGCCGACCAGGGCGGTGGTGGTGAAGTCGCCGACCACCCCCTCGGCTCCGCCCTCGTCCTCCGGGCGGTCGAACAGGGTGGTGTTGAGGCAGATCCGTTCCCCGGCTCCCCACCGGCCGAGGACGACGGCGAAGGCCGCGAGCAGGGCCGCGGTCGGCGTGACGGCGTGCTCCGTACATCGGGCGCGCAGTTCCGCCCAGGTCGCGGCGTCGAGTTCGGCGGCGGAGCGGACGAAGCGGGGCGGGGTGGTGTCGGCGGGATCGCGCAGCAGGGGCAGCCGCGGCGACGGCGGCAGCTCGGGGGCCCGTTCGGCCCAGTAGGCGTGGTCGCGGGCGCGCCGGGCCGCCCACTCCGGGTCCTTCGAGCGGGCGCGCTGGAGGTCGGCGAACCGGGCTGCCGGCTCGGGGAGCCGGTGGTCGGGGTCCGCGACAAGGCGGCCCCACTGACGCATCAGCAGCATCCAGCCGGTGAGGTCGGTCAGGAGCACGTCCACGCCGACGTGCAGCCGGGTCCGCCCGTCGGGCAGCAGTGTGGCGTGGAGGTCGAACAACGGCCACGACTCCGTGGGCCGGTTCTGGTGAGAGCGCTCCCACCGCTGGGCGGACAACGTTTCCCTCACCTGTTCGGCGGACTCGCCCCGTAGATCGGTGACACCGATCCGGTAGGGGCCGGGAGTGGCCGCGATGCGCTGGCGGCCCCGGTCGTCCACCGTCATGCGCAGCATCGGGTGGTGATCGACCAGTCGGTTCCAGGCGGCTTCCAGCCGGGCCACGTCCACGAGCGGGTCCGTGCCGTCGGGCGTGCGGTCGTACTCGTAGTAGTAGAAGGTGGCCACTCCACCCAGCGGCATGCCCTCGGCCCGCCCGGCCAGGTAGGAGGCCTGAATGGGCGTCAGGGGGAAGCACTCCTCCGCTTCCCCGCCGTCCCGCACGCCGCCGGGCCCCGCCCCCGCCCGGCCCTCGGCACCGAGGGGTTCGGGATCACCGACCTTCTCCGGCATGCGCCCGGCGAGCAGACGGTCCGCCACCGCACGGGCCGTCGCACCGTCCCCCAGAAGGGCGGTCAACGGCAGGTCCCGACCGGTGCGTTCGCGGATCCTCCGCCTCAGCCGCACCGCGGTGAACGATTCGAGCCCCAGGGCCGCGAGCGGAGTCGTCCGTGCGACCTCGTGGGGTGGTGTGCCGAGGACTTCGGCGATGCAGTCGATGACGCGGGCAAGGAGGTCGTCGCTCGGCACAGGCTGGTCCATCCGGTCTCCGTCAAAAGGCGGGCAGGGCAACGCCTCCCCCGCAGAGAGATCCGGGGGAAGCGGAACACCGATGAACCTAGTTGAAAATGATTATCAGATCAACCAACGTGCGATGTCAGATCACTCGCGCGCTCGAGAACGCACAACCCCGGACCGGGACCACCGGTCCGGCGCAACACCAGCCCCGCCTCGGCGACTTCAGTCGCCAGCGCATCCTCCGTCGCGACCCACCAGCGGTACTCGACCGACGTCCCCGCCAAGGGCCGGCCCCGACGCAGGACGCCGTAGTCCATGCGCCAGGTGATCTCGTCCGCTCCGGTGGGACGCGCGCTCGCCCAGCCCTCGTACTCCAACTCGCCGACGACGACCCGGGCCATTCGCACCCGCTCCACCTCCACCGGGGTGAACGGCGGAGCGAGGTTGAACACCAGCGCCCCGCCCGGGGCGAGTTGCCGGGCGGCGCGGCTCCACAGCGCGCGCCTCTGCCCGGGCGGCAGGTGGCCGATCATGTTCAGGGCCACCACGGCCCGCACGCCGTCGGGCCAGTCGGCGCTCGCGCAGTCACCGGGAACCACCGTGACGCGCTCGCGCAGTTCGTCGTCCTCGTGGACCCGGGCGAGCAGGACGGCGCGCATCGCGGCGGACGGCTCGACGGCGAGCACCGGAACCCGCGGCAGCGCGTCACGGATGACGCGCACGCCCCGGCCGGACCCGGCTCCGAGGTCCACCACGGCCCCGGTGCCGGCACGGACGTGCGACAGGACGTCCGCCAGCGCCGGAGCCAGCGACTCCCACGACTCGGCGATCAGGATGTCGAGGTACTCGGCGGACCGCTCGTAGGGGTCGCTCATCACTGCTCCAAAGACTCGATGCCTCACGGTTCGCCCCGTACAGTAATCAGAAATGAATTTCATTACTAGAAAGATGCGGGAGGCGTTGACGCGTCGTCAGCCGGGTCCGCCGGGTCCCCCGAGGCCCTGGCGAGCGGCAGCGGAAGCCGCCTCGGCAAGGTGTCCCGGTCCGGCACCACACGGTCGCCGCTTCGGCGGCTTCCCGCGGGCGGCGCGCCGGTGGGGCCGTGCGGCGAAGCGAGTGATGTGAGCGATCAGAAGTACGCCGAGAGGCGGGGCGGGCCCACCGGTGTCGTGCGCCTCGTCGTGCGGGCGGTCGTGTACATCTCCCCCGGCGGGTCCGCACTCGTCACGATCACCACGGTCGCCGGAGTCCTCGGGCCGATGCTCGCGCTCGACCTCTGCACTCCGCCCGCCGCCGCCTGGCGGCACGACTTCCTGCACGCCGGGGTTTCCTGGTGGTGGGGTCGGCGGCAGCGGCGACCTTCGACATCGCGGTGCCGCGTTCGCTGCTGGACGTCTTCACGGCGTCCGCCTGGGTGTCGGTGCTCCTGCTGGCCCTCCTCGCCGTGGTGCTGTGCGTGTGCAGCGAGGCGGACGCGTTCGTGGCGGCGTCGCTTCCGTGGACCGGAGCGCGCACCCGGCCGAGGACGGACACGGCCACGTCCACTTCCACGCGGGCGGCCCGCGCGTCACCTGGCTGCTCGCACTGCCCGCAGCCGCCCTGCTCCTCTTTCCGCCGCCCGCGCCCGGTTCCTACAGGACAGGCGCCTGGCGCCCCGAAGGCGAGCTGGGATCACCGGCGGCCCGGCCCCCGGTGCTGGACGCCGCGACCGTCCGACGCATCGCGGAGCCGTCGGATCCGTATGGGAGGCGCTGACCTCGGTCGCCAGGGGCAGCGAGGCGACGTCGACACCGACGGCGGCCGGGTCCTCCGCCGCCGTTCTCCGTACCGGGGCGCCGGACCGGTTCGCCTTGTGCGCGAAGTACACCCGGCCCGCGAGACGGTGGCGGCGGCAGACGGAACGGAAGCGGTGGGCGTTCCCGGCGACGGCCTCGGGAGGAGGACGCCGAGCGGGGACCCGAGGGCGTCGACGAGCGAGTGCGGGAAGGGTGCGCCCCCAACGGCGAGGCGAGCGGTGGATCCACTCCCGGCCTCAGGCACAAGGGCACACCCACGAAAGACCCCTCCCCACCTCGGCCGGCTCCCGTCGCGACAGCCTTTCGGGGGTAGTCGTTCCCGGGTACGCACGCCGCTGAGCCTCACGGGGCCGCGGCCAGGGGGAGGAGGGCCGACATGACCTGAGGGTTCGCCCACGTGACCTTCACCGCCGCAAGGTCGATACTGCCGGTAGCGGCGCCCCCGGCCGTCCGGCAACGAACCAGCTCGCAGAACTGACGAACCGTCACCGACGTCAGCGTGACGTCAGCACCAGTACCACCACAGCCCGCTTCCGACCGCCTCGAACCGCCAAGACCAAGAACTGCTCACATCCCCTCTGACCAGCAAGAACGCAGGTAGACAACCCGCCTGCCGAGCCCTCTAGGAGGCACCCGTGAAGATGCTCATCAACGTCCCGGAGACCGTGGTCGCGGACGCGTTGCGGGGGATGGCGGCGGCCCATCCCGAGCTGGCGGTGGACGTGGAGAACCGGGTGATCGTGCGCAAGGACGCGCCCGTGGCCGGGAAGGTGGGGCTGGTGTCCGGCGGAGGGTCGGGGCACGAGCCGCTGCACGGCGGGTTCGTGGGGCCGGGGATGCTGTCGGCGGCCTGTCCCGGCGAGGTGTTCACCTCCCCCGTGCCCGACCAGATGGTGCGGGCCGCGGCGGCCGTGGACAGCGGGGCCGGGGTGCTGTTCGTCGTGAAGAACTACACCGGTGACGTGCTCAACTTCGACATGGCCGCCGAACTGGCCGAGGACGAGGGCATCCAGGTCGCGAAGGTGCTGGTCGACGATGACGTGGCGGTGACCGACAGCCTCTACACGGCCGGCCGGCGGGGCACGGGGGCGACCCTGTTCGTGGAGAAGATCGCGGGTGCGGCGGCGGAGGAGGGGCAGCCGCTGGAGCGGGTGGAGGCCGTCGCCCGGCAGGTGAACGAGAACTCCCGCAGCTTCGGTGTGGCGCTGGGCGCCTGCACCACGCCGGCCAAGGGCGCCCCCACCTTCGACCTGCCCCCCGGTGAGCTGGAGCTGGGCATCGGCATCCACGGCGAACCGGGCCGGGAGCGGCGGCCGATGATGACGTCCGGGGAGATCGCCGAGGTCGCCCTCGACGCGGTCCTGGCGGACCTCGCACCGCGCAATCCCGTCCTGGTGCTGGTCAACGGCATGGGCGCCACCCCGCTGCTGGAGCTGTACGGCTTCAACGCCGAGGTCCAGCGGGTGCTCGGCGAACGCGGGGTCCCCGTGGCCCGCGTCCTGGTCGGCAACTACGTCACCTCCCTCGACATGGCGGGCGCCTCGGTCACCCTGTGCCAGATCGACGAGGAGCTGCTGCGGCTGTGGGACGCGCCGGTACGGACACCGGGGCTGCGCTGGGGCATGTGAGGGAGGCTGGGTCCATGGTTCAGGAGTACCTACCACGCAAGGAGTTCCCGTGCTCGACGCCGATTTCTTCCGCCGCTGGATGACGGCCGCCGCCGCGTCCGTGGACCGTGAGGCGGAGCGGCTCACCGCCCTCGACTCGCCGATCGGGGACGCGGACCACGGCAGTAACCTCCAGCGCGGGTTCCGGGCGGTGAGGGACGCGCTGGAGAAGGAGCCGCCGGCCACGCCCGGGGCGGTGCTGGTCCAGGCCGGGCGGCTGCTCGTCTCGACGGTGGGCGGCGCGTCCGGCCCGCTGTACGGGACGCTGCTGCGCCGCACCGGCAAGGCGCTCGGGGACGCCGCCGAGGTGGACGGGCGGCAACTGGCCGAGGCGCTGGGCGCCGGGGTGGACGCGGTGCGGCAGCTCGGCGGTGCGGCACCGGGCGACAAGACGATGATCGACGCGCTGGTGCCCGCGGTGGACGCCCTCGGCGACTCCTTCGCCGCCGCCCGCGACGCCGCCGAGGAGGGCGCCGTGGCGACGACGCCGCTGCGGGCGCGCAAGGGCAGGGCCAGTTATCTGGGTGAGCGCAGCATCGGGCACCAGGATCCGGGGGCCACGTCGGCGGCGCTGCTGATCGCCGGGCTCGTGGAGGCCGCGGCGGACGGGGAGGCCGGCGATGAGTGACGGGAAGCCGGTGGGGATCGTGCTGGTGTCGCACAGCGCGGCGGTGGCCGCCTCGGTGGCGGAGCTGGCGCAGGGTCTGGCGGGCGCCGGCGGGGCGGTCCCCGTGGCCCCGGCGGGCGGCACCGAGGACGGCGGGCTCGGCACCAGCGCCGAGCTGATCGCCGCGGCGGCCGCGTCCGTCGACCGCGGGGCGGGGGTGGCCGTGCTGACCGACCTGGGCAGTGCGGTGCTCACCGTGAAGGCGCTGCTCGCCGAGGGCGACGAACTGCCGGAGCGCACCCGGCTGGTGGACGCGCCGTTCGTGGAGGGCGCGGTCGCCGCGGTGGTCACGGCCTCCACGGGGGCGGACCTGGCGGCGGTGGAGGCGGCGGCCGCGGAGGCGTACGCGTACCGCAAGGTGTGAGGAGGGCGGCGGCGCCCGGCCGGTTCAGCCGTCGGCGTCCACGAACCGCCGGGCCAGCCGCTCCCCCTCCGTCACCGCGGCCGTGTGGTCCTCGACGGGGACCGCGCGGCTGTCCCTGAACGCGATGTAGGTGACGCCGGAGGGTGTGCCGCCGCCGCGCGGGTCGGGGTCGATGCCGAGCGACTCGGCCATGGCGTGGGACGCCTCGCCGATGACGTCCGCGGGGCCGGTGTCACCGACGACCGCGTACCGCACCCGGTCGCGGTACACCACCGCCACGACCGATCCGCCGCGCACGCCGTGGGCCCGGTGGTTCCACACGGCACTGGGCGCGGGCACCACCACGTAGGGGGTCTCCTCGGCGCTCAGCGGACGGCCGTCGGACCGGGCGTAGGCCGTGGAGGCGGAGAAGTACGGGTCGGTACGGGCGTTGCAGCGGCGGCCGGGGCGGCCGTCGCAGTCGATGTCCATGTCGGCCTTCCAGAACACGACGTCGCGGGCGCCGCACACCGGGACGGTGGCCTCGGCGCCGTGGTCCTCGCGGTAGCGGCCGCGGGAGACGCGTGCGCAGGTGCGCACCCTGGCCAGCAGGTCGGCGGCGGAGACGGGGTCCGCGCGCCGGGCGGCCGGTGCGCCGCCGCCCTCCGTCGGCGGCTCGGCGGGGTCCGCGCGCCGTCCGGCCCGTCCGGCCCGTCCGTCGGCCGGCAGGCCGGCAGCGGGGACCGGGGCGGGGGCGGGGTCCGTGCGCCGGGCGGCCGGTTCGGTGCGGGGCTGCGGTGCGGGGGCCGGAGGCGTCGAGGGGGTCAGCAGGGCGACACCGGCCATGGCCAGGGTGAGCGACTGGACACGGGACACGATCAAGGGGGGCCTCTCGTCGGGGACACGGGCACACACTCACGGGCACTTTGCCCGATTTCGTCCCGATGTGGCGACGCGACGGCTCCGACGGGGCCGGGCGGCGCACGATCGCACCAGCGGCCGCGACGGGGGCCGGAGCCCGGGCCCATGTCGCCCGGGGCGTCCGGCCGCCCGCGCCGGCGCGGGATCTGCGACGACAGCGGTCCGCGCCACGGACTCGAACTCCCCTGTTCCAGAAGGCGGTTCGAGCCGTTCGAACGTCAGCATACGCAAGGCCCGCGGGCACTCCCCCACCTCCGACCTCTTGATGCGCCCGCGCCGGCCGCGCCATATTGGTACGGACCATTGTCCGGGCGTTCTCGTGCCGCTCCGGGAGGCAGAGTCGTGCGTGGTGTTCCTCCAGCCGTGTCCCCGCGTCGCCTCCTCGCGTTCGGCCTGCTCCTCGTGCTGCCCGTCTCCTGCCGCGGGGGCGGACCGGACGGCGGCGACGGCGGTGGGCGGCCGCCCGGAGCGCCGGCCGGCGTGACGGCCGAGGCGGGCAGCGCCACCAGCGTGCACGTCATGTGGAACGCGGCCTCCGGGGACGCCGAGGTGAGTCGCTACGAGGTGTACCGGGGCACCACGAAGGTCAGGGAAGTGCCGGGTACCGCGCGCATGGTGGACGTCACCGGGCTCCGGCCCGCGACCGCCCATGTCTTCACGGTGCGGGCCCGGGACGCGGACGGTCGGCTCGGGCCGCACAGCCGGGAGGTCCGGGCGACGACACCCCGGGCGGCCCCGGCCGACGAGACCGCCCCCACCCGTCCGGCGGAGCTGCGCGGCCGGGCCGCCGGGAGCCGGGCGGTCCGGTTGTCGTGGGCCGCCGCGAAGGACGACCGGGGTGTGGTGTCGTACACCGTCTACCAGGGCGGAACGAAGATCCACCATGTGGGCGGGAACCAGACGGCCACCGTGGTGACGGGGCTGCGGCCGGGCACCCGCTACACCTTCACGGTGCGGGCCCGGGACGCGGCCGACAACCTCTCCCCGGCCGGTCCGCCCGTCCGCCTCACCACCGCGGGCGGCGCGGAGGGCCCGGCCGGCGCGCCCACCGGTTTCCGGGCCGTCGGTGAGCGGTCCGACGGCGCGTACCACATCGTCCTCAGCTGGGTGCCGCCGCGCGTCGACGGGGTGGTCACCGAGTACGAGGTGCGCCTGGACGGCCGCGTGGCCACCTCGCTCGTCCACGGCGGTGACGCGCCGCGCGACCGGGTGACCCACCGCTTCTACGCCGGCCGGGAGGCCGGGGTCACCCACCGGGTGCGGATCCGGGCGATGCTGCCGGACGGGACCTGGGGCGGTTTCTCGGCGGAGCGCACGGTGACGACGGGCGCCGGGCGCTGACCCGTCCCCCGGGTCGGCCGCCCGGAGGAAGCCGTCACCTGCCCGGATGCCGCCGGAGTGCGCGCCGGTGCGGCGACCCGTTGGCTTGCCTCGTGGCAGCACGGGCGCTCCCCGACCTCGGCGGCGCAAGGGATGTACCGCCGGCCGTGCCGCCGGAAGGCAGTCGACATGCGCAACTCGAAGCCCCTGCTTCGCTCCGGGCCGGCGGCCGCGGCGGCCGCCGCCGCGCTCGCGCTGACCCCGGCCGGGCCGGCCGCCGCGGCCGGGATCTCCGTCAGCACCACCGGGTCGACGGTCTCGGTGAGCACCAGTTCGTGCACCCAGGTCAACGGCCACTGGGGCACGGCCTCGCTGCTCGGCAGCGGTCAGACGAGCTTCTCCCAGGGCCGGCAGGTGGCGCTGTTCGGGACCGCTTCGGGGCAGTCCGCCGCCTGGTCGAACGTCGGTCCGGGCACGTACACGGTGATCGTGATGTGCTCGAACGGCAACACCGCGGGCACGCAGTCCGTCGTCGTCTCCACCTCCCCCAGCCCGACGGCCTCCCCCACGGTCTCCCCGTCCCGCGGGGTGATGGGCGGCCTCGGCGGCGGCTCGACCGACTACGGGACGGTCACGCTGGCGGCGGGCGGCGCACTGGTCGGCACCGGGATCGCCGCCACGGCCTGGTACCTGCTGCGCCGCCGCACCAGGCCGCAGCACCTGTAGACCCGGCGCCGGCCGCCGCCACGTCCGACGCGCTCCGGTCGGGCGGCCGGCGTCGACCCGTCGCGCGTCACGCCTCCGGTGCGCCCGGACGCCCCGGTTCACCGGCGTCCGGCAGCCGGGCGAACTCCGCCAGCGCGTGGCCGAGCCACTGGGTCCAGAAGGTCTCCAGGTCGATGCCGGCCCGCAGCACCAGGTGCCGCAGCCGGTCCTCCGGCCCGTCCCTGCCCGGCGGGAAGTCGCGCCGCTCGATCTCCCGGTACTCCGCCAGCTGGCGCTCGTGCAGCTCCCGGTGGCGCCGCAGATCGGCCGCCAGACCCTCGGTGCCGACCACGGCCGCCGCCCTCAGCCGCAGCAGCAGCGCGTCGCGGTGCGGCTTGGGGTCCTGGGACGCGGAGGTCCAGCGGGCCAGTTCCGCGCGCCCCGCCGGCAGGACCTCGTACGCCTTCTTCTGCCCCCGGGCCGGCTGCTCGGAGGGGAGGACCCGGATCAGGCCCTCGGTCTCCAGTCTCCCCAGCTCGCGATAGATCTGCTGGTGCGTCGCGGACCAGAAGTAGCCGATCGACCGGTCGAACCGGCGGGTCAGCTCCAGTCCCGACGACGGCTTCTCGAGCAGGGCGGTGAGGATCGCGTGCGGGAGTGACATGGGCTCATCCTAGGGACGGGCCGCGCCCGGCCTACAGCGCAGCAGCCAGCTCGGTGCCCTGCTTGATGGCGCGCTTGGCGTCCAGCTCGGCGGCCACGTCGGCGCCGCCGATCAGGTGGACGGGCCGTCCGGCGGCGACCAGCTCCTCGTACAGGTCGCGGCGCGGCTCCTGCCCGGTGCACAGGACGACGGTGTCGACCTCCAGGACGGTGCTCTCGCCGTCGACGGTGACGTGCAGTCCGGCGTCGTCGATCCGGTCGTAGCGCACGCCCGGGACCATGGTGACGCCGCGGTGCCTGAGTTCGGTGCGGTGGATCCAGCCGGTGGTCCTGCCGAGGCCGGCGCCGACCTTGGAGGTCTTGCGCTGCAGCAGGTGGACGGTGCGCGGCGGGGCGGGGCGCTCGGGTGCGGCGAGGCCGCCGGGGGCGCGGTAGTCGAGGTCGACGCCCCACTGCCGGAAGTACGTCTCGGGGTCCTCGTGCGCCTTGTCGCCGCCGTCGGTGAGGAACTCGGCGACGTCGAAGCCGATGCCGCCCGCGCCGAGGATCGCGACCCGGTCGCCGACGGGGGCGCCGTCGCGCAGCACGTCGAGGTAGCCGAGGACGCTTGAGTGGTCGACGCCGGGGATGTCGGGGACGCGCGGGACGACGCCGGTGGCGACGACGACCTCGTCGTGGCCGGCCACGTCGCCGGCGGTGACGCGGGTGTCCAGGCGTACGTCGACGGCCAGTTCGGCGAGCCGGGTGCGGAAGTAGCGCAGGGTCTCGTCGAACTCCTGCTTGCCGGGGACCCTGCGGGCCACGTTGAGCTGGCCGCCGATCTCGCTCGCGGCGTCGAACAGGGTGACGTGGTGGCCGCGTTCGGCGGCGCTCACCGCGCAGGCGAGGCCGGCCGGGCCGGCGCCGACGACGGCGACGCGCTTGCGGCGGCGGGTCGGGGACAGCACGAGTTCGGTCTCGTGGCAGGCGCGCGGGTTGACCAGGCAGGAGGTGATCTGCCCGCTGAAGGTGTGGTCGAGGCAGGCCTGGTTGCAGCCGATGCAGGTGTTGATCGCCTCCGGGCGGCCGTCGGCTGCCTTGGCGACGAAGTCGGGGTCGGCGAGCATCGGGCGGGCCATCGACACCATGTCCGCGCAGCCCTCGGCGAGCAGCCGCTCGGCGAGGTCGGGGGTGTTGATGCGGTTGGTGGTGACCAGCGGCACCGACACCTCACCCATCAGCCGCTTGGTCACCCAGGTGTACGCGCCACGGGGCACGGAGGTGGCGATGGTGGGGATGCGGGCCTCGTGCCAGCCGATGCCGGTGTTGATGATCGTCGCTCCGGCCGCCTCGACGGCCCTGGCGAGGGTGATCACCTCGTCCAGGGTGGAGCCGCCGGGCACCAGGTCGAGCATGGAGAGCCGGTAGACGACGATGAAGTCCTCGCCGACCGCCTCGCGCACCCGGCGGACGATCTCGACGGGGAAGCGCGTGCGGTTCTCGTAGGAGCCGCCCCAGCGGTCGGTGCGGTGGTTGGTCCCCGCGGCGGTGAACTCGTTGATCAGGTAGCCCTCGGAACCCATGATCTCGACGCCGTCGTAGCCGGCCTGCCGGGCGAGGCGGGCGGCGCGGGCGTAGTCGTCGACGGTGCGCTCGACCTCGGCGTCGGTCAGCTCGCGGGGCGGGAAGGGGCTGATCGGCGCCTGGAGGGGGCTGGGGGCGACCAGGTCCCGGTGGTAGGCGTACCGGCCGAAGTGCAGGATCTGCATCGCGATGCGCCCGCCCTCGCGGTGCACCGCCTCGGTGACGACCTTGTGCCGGTCGGCCTCCGCCTCGGTGGTGAGCTTCGCGCCGCCCTCGTAGGGCCGCCCCTCGTCGTTGGGGGCGATGCCGCCGGTGACGATGAGCCCCACTCCCCCGCGGGCGCGGGCGGCGTAGAACTCGGCCATGCGGGAGAAACCGCCCTCGGCCTCCTCCAGGCCGACGTGCATGGAACCCATGAGGACCCGGTTGGGCAGGGTGGTGAAGCCCAGGTCGAGGGGGGTCAGCAGGTGGGGGTAACGGCTCATCGGGCCCTCCGTGCGCGGTGTCGTGCCTGTAGTTGTAAGGCACGCGCACCGCCTTATGCAACTAGTTGCATAAGAGACGGAGGGCACATCGGTCCGGGAGCGTCACCGGCTTTCGAGGCGTACGTGCAGCTCCTTCTCCTGGTCGCCGGGGACCGTGCTCAGGTCGTGCACCGTGAACAGCGAGTCCAGGGTCGTGCGGAACCGGTCGATCGCCCAGTAGCCGCCGTGTGCGTCGGCGTCGACCGACGAGGCCAGCCGGACCCCGGGCCGGGCGCCCTCGTGCGCGTCGGCGACGTCGAAGGTGCCGAGCCAGACCGTCGGACGGCTCTCGGAGAGCTCCACCGGCACGTCGTCGGAGCACCGGTCGGACGCGAAGCACGCGCACAGCGTGTCGAACACGATCCGGGCGTCGTCCTTGCTGCATCCGCTGATCTCGACCGAGACGGACTCCGGGTGCGGTCGCTCACTGCCCATCGTGATCGCTCCTCTCGTGGCCCACGCGCCCCCCGCCCCTCACCCAGCAAAGCACCACCCGGCGAAGAGCACTACCCGCGCCGCCGCGGCGACGGCTTCGCGGGGCGCCCGGCGCGTTGGTGGGAGAAGCTGGAACCGGACGGCGGGAGCGGCGGAGGATCGGCCCCGCGCGCGGTAGAACAAGGGGTGTCGGCACGGTGCGGACGTGCCGTGGGAATCGGTGAAGGCGGGGCGTGCGATGAGTGCAGCGGGGTCACCCCCGGCCGACGACGGGCCGGCGCGCCCCAGCGGGCTGCTCGACGTGCTGCGGGTGGCCTCGGTGGTGCTGGACGCCGAGGGGCGGATCGTGCTGTGGAGCCCCCAGGCCGAGGAGCTGTTCGGGTACGGCGCGCGGGAGGCGCTGGGCCAGTACGCCGCCCGGATCATGGTGCACGAGCAGCACCTGGACCTCGTGGTGAAGCTGTTCGCCGACGTCATGCGCACCGGACGGAGCTGGGCCGGGGCCTTCCCCATCCGACGCAAGGACGGCGGCACCCGGTTGGTGGAGTTCCGCAACATGCGGCTGCTGGACGACCGGGGGGACGTCTACGCCCTCGGTCTCGCGGTGGACCAGTCGACGGCGCGCCGGCTGGAGCAGGAGGTGGCCCTGTCCACCCGGATCGTCACCCAGTCCCCCCTGGGCCTGGCCGTGCTGGACACCGACCTGCGCTACGTCTCGGTGAATCCGGCGCTGGAGCGGATCAACGGCGTCCCGGTCGAGGAGCACCTGGGCCGCAGGATCCGGGACGTGCTGCCGCTGGCGGACGCCGAGGCGCTCGAGGCCGCCGCGCGCGGGGTCCTCGGCACCGGCCGGCCGGTCGTCGACCGGCCCACGACCGGCCGTACCCCGGCCGATCCGGACGAGGACCACGTCTGGTCGGTCTCGCTGTACCGCCTGGAGAACGCGCTCGGCACGGTGCTGGGCGTGGCCGTGTCGGTGGTGGACGTCACCGAGCAGCACCGGGCGAACGTCGAGGCCGAGACCGCGCGGCGGCGGCTCGTGCTGATCGCCGACGCCACCGCCCGCATCGGCACCACCCTGGACCTGGAGCGTACGGCCGGTGAGCTCGCCGACGTGGCCGTGCCGGAGCTGGCCGACGCGGCGGCGGTGGATCTGCTGGACGCGGTGGTACGGGGCCGTCGCAGCACCCTCGGCCCCACCGAGTCCGCGGAGATCCGGGCGCTGGCGGTGCGCGGGGTGGACGCGGCCGAGGTGCTGGCGGCGGCCGATCCGCCGGGCCGGGTGACCCGCTACGCGCCGGACCGGCTGATCACCGAGTGCGTGCGCACCGGACTGCCGGTGATGGTGCCGCGGACGAAGGACGAGGACCTGGCGCGGATCGCCCGCTCCCCGGAGGCGGCGGCGCTGCTGGCGCGGGCGGGTGTCCACTCGTACCTGGCCGTGCCGCTGATCGCGCGCGGCGAGGTGCTGGGCGCCCTCGACCTCATGCGCATGCGCAATCCCGCGCCGTTCGGCGAGGACGATCTGCTGCTCGCGCGGGAGCTGGCCTCCCGCGCGGCCGTGCAGATCGACAACGCCCGCTGGTACCAGAACGCCCGGGACACCGCCCTCACCCTGCAGCGCAGCCTGCTGCCGAGCCATCCGCCCGTCACGGGCGGCCTCGAGGTCGCCTCCCGCTACCAGCCGGCGGGCGCCACCAGCGAGGTGGGCGGTGACTGGTTCGACGTGATCCCGCTGGAGGACGGCAGGACGGCCCTCGTCGTCGGCGACGTGATGGGCAGCGGCATCTCCGCGGCGGCCACCATGGGCCGGCTGCGCACCGCGACCCACACCCTCGCCTCCCTCGGCCTCGATCCGGCCGTCCTCCTGGAGCACCTGGACCGGATCACCGCCGGCCTGGACCAGGCGATCGCCACCTGCGTCTACGCCGTCCACGATCCCCGTGAGCGGCGGTGCGTCGTCGCCAACGCCGGGCACCTGCCGCCGGCCCGGGTGCGGGCCGGCCACGCCGCCGAGCTGCTCGACCTGCCCACCGGGGTGCCGCTGGGGGTGGGCGGGGTCGCCTTCTCCACGACCGCCGTCACGCTGGAACCGGGCGACCTGCTGGTGCTCTACACCGACGGTCTCGTCGAGACGCGCCGGGATCCGCTGGACGAGCGCCTGGACCGGCTGCTGGCCCTGCTGGACCACCCCGGCCACTCCCTGGAGGAGGTCTGCGACCTCCTCCTGCGCACCCTGCACGAACCCGACAACGTCGACGACGTGGCCCTGCTCATCGCCCGCGCGACGACGCCGGCCCCCTGAGCGGTCCTACGGCCTCACGCCGATCACCACATGGGCGTACCGCTCGTCGGAGGCGGCCAGACGGGTCCGCAGACCGGCGCCGGTGAGGACGCCCACGGCGGCGGGGGCCTGCCGGCTGCTGGTCTCCACCAGGAGACAGCCGCCCGGCGCGAGCCACCCGGGTGCCCCGGCGGCGACCCTGCGCAGCACGTCGAGGCCGTCCGCGCCGCCGTCGAGCGCGACCAGCGGCTCGTGGTCGCGGGCCTCCGGGGGCAGCAGACCGATCTCGTCACTGGGCACGTACGGCACGTTGGCCGCGAGGATGTCGACGCGGCCCCGCAGCTCGCCGGGGAGTGCCGCGAACAGGTCGCCGGTGTGGACCCGTCCGCCGAGTGCGGCGACGTTGCGGCGGGCGCAGCGCACGGCGGCCGGGTCGATGTCGGCGGCGTGCAGTTCGACCGTGCCGAGCGCGGCGGCCAGGGCCGCGCCGACGGCGCCGGAGCCGCAGCACAGGTCCACGACGACGGACGCGCCGGGCGCCTGGGCGAGCGCCTGCTCGACGAGGAACTCGGTGCGGCGGCGGGGCACGAAGACGCCGGGTTCCACGGTGATGCGGCGGCCGTGGAACTCGGCCCAGCCGACGACGAGTTCGAGGGGAAGTCCGGCCGCGCGGCGCTCGGCCATCGAGACGACGTCCTGGGGGGTGGGCGCGGCGGCGATGATCAACTCGGCCTCGTCCTCGGCGAAGACGCAGCCGGCGGCGCGGAGCGCGGCCACGACGGCGGCCCGGGAGGAGGCCGGCGGGACGGCGCGGGGAGAGGGGGACGGGTGGGACGGCATGTGCGACAAGAGCGTGGACCTTTCGAGAACCGAAGGGCGCTCCCGCGGCCACCTACTCCCGGTGGTCCGCGTCGCTTCGAGGCAAGAGCACCCGGCCTGACACAGCGGTAATGGGTCTCACCTCCTCGGCGTCCCCGGCTGGGGCGGTCCGCAGCCGGACGGCAACCCTACCCGACGATCACCGCCGCTGTACGGCGCTCCCGGGACCGGTGTCGCAAAGGAAGGTGCGCACGGATGGACGCAGCCGAGGCGGTGGAGACCGTCCGGCGCGCGATGACGGTCCCGCCCGCCGTGCCCGCGCGTCGGCCGGGCGCGCACCCCGAACTGTCGCCGGTGTCGTACACGCTGCCCGGGCGTCCGGAGACGAGCGGCGGCCGCCGGGCGACCGGCCCGGCCGCCCGCCGCGCGCCGGACGAGTCGACGGTGAGCCGCCGGGTGACGGCACCGGAGCGGTCCGGCCCCGTCGAGCGGCGCCCGGCCCCGGAGGACCACCGGGTGCAGGTGGTGCGGCTGACGGCCGGCCGGCGCCTCCCGGCCCGGGTGACCGGGAGCCGCCGCGCGGCCTTCGGGGAGCGGCCCGCGGACCGACCGGAGGAGGACCTGCGCCGGTCCGCCGGATGTGCCGGAGCGCCACAACGCCCGGTCCGGCCCCCGGCGGGGCCGTCCGCCCGGCCGTGTCCCCGGCGGGGCCCGTACCGCGCCGGGCGCGAGCACCCCGTACCGTTGAACACGGAAACACTTGAGCACCAGTCGCAACGGAATCGCCGATCACGTGAACATCACCCGAGGCTTCACCGGCCGCCCCCGCGTGCACAATCCCGGACTGCCGCCGGGCCAGTACGACGCGGGTGACGAGTGGCCCGTCCTGTCCGCCGAGGTCACGCCCGACCTCGCGCCCGCCGACTGGACCTTCCGGATCGACGGGCTGGTCGCGGAGCCCCGCACCTGGGACTGGGAGCAGGCGCACGCGCTGCCGCCCTCGGCGTACGAGGGCGCCATCCACTGCGTGACGAGCTGGTCGAAGTTCGGGGTGCGGTTCGGGGGCGTCTCCCTGGACGCTTTTCTCGACGTGGTCCGGCCCCATGGGTCGGCCACACATGTGGTCGCCTATGCGCACACCGGCTACACCACCAGCCTGCCGCTCGCGGACGTGACCGGCGGCCGGGCCTGGATCGCCTGGGAGTACGACGGGCGGCCGCTGCCCCCCGAGCACGGCGGACCGGCGCGGCTGGTCGTGCCGCACCTGTACTTCTGGAAGAGCGCCAAGTGGATCGCGGGGCTGCGGCTCCTCGACCACGACGAGCCGGGCTTCTGGGAGGGCAACGGCTACCATGCGCGCGGCAACCCCTGGGAGGAGCAGAGGTACTCCGGTGACTGAGCCGACGACGCCGGTGAGGCGGACGCCGCGGGACGCGCCGGAGCGCTTCGTCCCGCCGACGCGGTTCGCGGTGCCCGGGCGGATCGGTGTGAGCGAGCAGACCGCGTCCGTGTGGCGGACGGCGACCCTGACCGGGGTCCGCCGCGAGACCGCTCGGGCGGCGACCTTCCGGTTCGCCGTCCCCGGCTGGCCGGGGCACCTGCCCGGGCAGCATCTGCTGCTGCGGCTGACCGCCGAGGACGGCTATGTGGCCCAGCGCCACTACTCGATCGCGTCGGCGCCGGACGACGACGGGCACATCGAGCTGACCCTGGACCGCGTCGAGGGCGGCGAGGTCTCGGGCTGGTTCCACACGGTGGCCCGCCCCGGTGACCGCGTCGAGGTGCGCGGCCCGCTCAGCGGGTTCTTCGCCTGGCCGGGCGACCGGCCCGCGCTGCTGGTGGGCGCCGGCTCCGGCGTGGTCCCGCTGATGTCGATGGTGCGGCACCACCGGGCCCGGGCCATGGGACTGCCGCTGCGGCTGGTGGTGTCGGCCCGCAGCCCCGAGGAACTGATCTACGCACGGGAGTTCGGCGCGGAGACGACTCGGGTGTTCACACGGAGCGCCCCGGAAGGTGTGCCCGTGGGACGTATGACGGCCGCACATGTGGCGCCGCTCCTGGCCGAGCAGCCGCCCGGTGGGTGGGAGGCCTATGTGTGCGGCTCCAACTCCTTCGCGGAACACGCCTCCAGGCTGCTCGTGGCGGCGGGTCAGCCGGTGGAGCGGATCCGCATCGAGCGCTTCGGCTGACCGGTCCGCCGCGGAGGACCGGCCGCGCACGCCGCGACGGCGGTTCCGGCCCGCCCCGGCCGAAGGCCCGTCGTGGCGCCGCGGCCGGGCCCCTTCGTCACCCCGGGGCCAACCGGTCAGGGCGGCGAGGGTGGCGTCCGGATCGGTGGCCGCGGGCCGGTCGTGGGGGAGCCCGGCGGGGATCCCGGCCATGCCGCAGGTGTCGGTCGGGGCGGAGAGGACCGGGCCGCCGGCGGCACCCGCGGACAGCAGGCGCGCCGCGCTCCGGCGGCGTCCGGCCAGCAGTCCGGCCAGGACGAGGGTTCCGGCGGCGAGGCGGACCTGGCGGTCCACGGCCCAGGGGGCGCGGGCGCCGGCGGGGCGGTGGGTGTCGTGGCCCGGCCCGGCCCACGCGGTGGTGCCGCCGGTGAGGGCGGCGGCGGGAATGCCCTGCCCGGCCAGGCGCCGGCAGGCGGTGGCGGAGCGGGCGCCGGAGGCGCACACCACGAGGAGGTCGCCGCGGCCGGCGGCGGTCCTCAGGGCGGGCAGGGCCGCGTCCAGCCGGCCGAGGGGGACGCTGTGGGCCCCGGGGAGGTGGCCGGAGGGGGTAATACCGACGAGGGGGTGCGCGCTCGTCCGGCCCCCGCGCCCCGGCTCCGGCGAGGAGCCCGGCCGCGCCTTCCCGCACCGCCGCACCCACCCGCGACGGCAATCGCTTTCCATGCCCACCACCTGGGACTTTCCCCGGAACCTCTGGCGATTGCGCCAGTGATCCGCGTACGGTGTCACCGCTTCGCACTGTCTCTTCACGAAGGCGGTCCCTGATGGCCCTGTTCGACCTCCCCCTCGACGAACTGCGCGAGTACCGCAGCGCGTCCACCGCGCCCGAGGACTTCGACGCGTTCTGGTCCAAGACGCTCGAGGAGGCGCGCGCGTACGACCTGGACGCCCGTTTCGAGCCGGTCGACACGGGCCTGTCGACGGTGCGGGTCCTCGACGTGACGTTCGCCGGGTTCGGCGGTCACCCCGTCAAGGGCTGGCTGACCCTGCCCGCCGACGCCGGGGCCCCGCTGCCGCTGGTGGTGGAGTTCATCGGGTACGGCGGTGGCCGCGGACTGCCGCACGAGCACCTGCTGTGGGCGTCCACGGGCCGGGCCCACTTCGTGATGGACACCCGGGGCCAGGGCAGCGCCTGGGGCGCCGGCGGCGGCACGGCGGATCCGGTGGGCGGCGCTCCCGCCTACCCCGGTTTCATGACGCGCGGCATCGACGCCCCCGAGAACTACTACTACCGCCGGGTGTTCACCGACGCCGTACGGGCGGTGGAGGCTGCGCGGTCGCACCCGCTGACCGACGCGAGCCGCACGGTCGCCGTGGGCGCCAGCCAGGGCGGGGGCATCGCCATCGCGGTCGGCGGCCTGGTCCCGGACCTGGCCGGCATCGCGCCGGACGTGCCGTTCCTCTGCGACTTCCCGCGCGCGACCACGCTCACCGACCGGCAGCCGTACCGGGAGATCGGCTCCTACCTCAAGACGCACCGCGGCCGCTTCGAGGACGTGCTGCGCACGCTGTCCTACTTCGACGGCGTGCACTTCGCCGCCCGCGGCAGCGCGCCCGCGCTGTTCTCGGCGGCCCTGGAGGACCAGACCTGCCCGCCCTCGACGGTGTTCGGGGCCTTCAACGCCTGGGCGCACGACGACAAGGCGATCGAGGTGTACGACTTCAACGACCACGAGGGCGGGGGCCCGTTCCAGGAGGCGGCCAAGCTGCGCTGGATGCGCTCGTACACCTGAGGGACCGTACGGTTCCGGCCGAACTGCCGGACCGCCCTTCCCTGGTGGTGTAGACCAATGCTAGATGTGGTGGCGCAACGAGCCCGCGCGGCTACGGACCGTCATCAACAGGAGGCGCGGCATGGCCCGCACCACCCCGCACGACCACCCGCTCACCGAAGGACAGCCGATCTACCGGAGGATCGCGACGGAGCTGCTCGGCGAACTGCGCGACGGCACGGTTCCGCCGGGCGAACGCCTCCCCGGCGAGCGGCGGCTGGCCGAGCACTTCGAGGTCAGCAGGGAGACCGTACGGCAGGCGCTGGAGGTGCTGCGCCGTGACGGACTGGTCGCCACCGACCGGCGGGGCAGCCACGCCACACTGCCCGGCCCTCCGGTGGAGACGCCCGCGTCGGCCGGCTTCCCGCTCGGCGCGCGGTGCGCCGGCCGGGGCGCGGTGGCCAGGGCCACCGTGGCCTGGGAAACCCCGCCGCCCGGGCACGCCGAGGTCCTGGGAGCGGCCCCGGCCCGGCCGACGCTGGTGCACCGCTACTGGTCCGCGTCGGCCGACGGGCGGGAACTGCGGGCGGCGGTGACATCGTTTTCCGCGGTGGCGCTCGCGGAGGTCGAGGAGCTGGCCCGCTACCGCGACCGGGCCGACGGCACCGGTGCGGCGGAGCTGCGGCGGGCCTACGACTGGATGCGCCG
This sequence comes from Streptomyces sp. NPDC126497, assembly GCF_040302425.1. Classification (NCBI taxonomy): domain Bacteria; kingdom Bacillati; phylum Actinomycetota; class Actinomycetes; order Kitasatosporales; family Streptomycetaceae; genus Streptomyces; species Streptomyces sp. NPDC126497. The sequence continues at coordinate 29,683 of NZ_JBEORT010000018.1, read as the reverse complement.
GGCGGGCCTGACCCTGCATCACCGGGACACCATCACGCCGGTCGCGGGGACGTCGTCGGTCCGGGTCACCCGGCGGGTGCACGACCAGTACGCCCGCCCCCTGGAGATCACCGAACTCGTCATGGACGCCCAGGAGGACGCCCTGGTCTACGAGTTCACGGTGCCGGCCGCCCGCTGACCGGCTCCGGGGGCGGCGCGGCGGCCTCCTGCGCCCCGGCGACCACCAGCCGGACCTTCGGGCTGCCGTCCCGGCGCCGCCCGAACTCGGGCAGCGGCCACAGCTCCACCCGGAATCCGGCGCGGGTCAGTTCGCGCCGTACGTCGCCGAGGCGGAAGGTGCGGTAGTACATGACGAACGGCGGGCGCCGGACCGCGTTGCGCACCCGCATCACGGTGTCGAACCCCAGCAGCATCACGGAGGTGGGGGAGCCCGGCCGGGGCGGCGCGACCACGGGGAAGACGAAGCGTCCGCCCGGTCGCAGCACCGAGCGGACCTGCGCGAACAGCACCGGCACCTCACGGGGCAGGAAGTGCCCGAACGCGCCGAAGCTGACCACGAGGTCGAACACCGGCCCGAACGGCAGCGCCCGCGCGTCCGCCCGCACCCAGCGCACCGGCGGACCCGGCGGCCGCGCGCGCCGCCGCGCGACGGAGAGCATGCCGGCGCTGAAGTCGACCCCGGTGACGCTCCCCCGGCACACCCGGCTCAGCACCTCGACGCCCGCTCCGGTGCCGCAGCACAGGTCGAGGCCGGTGTCGAAGGGGCCCGTCCGCCGCAGTGCGGAGGCGGTGGCGTCGAGCACCGAGTCGGGCGTGCGGAAGGGGGTGTGGTCGAACTTCGGCGCGAGGAGGTCGTAGCCGTGCTCGACGGACGACAGCGCCTGAGCGAGGAGTTCACGCAGGCGGGGGCCTTCGGGGCTGAACATCGGATCAGCCCAGAGGAGACCCCGGCCCCAGGGCGGCTCCCCACACCCTCCACCGGGTGGCACAGCACGATCGGCATCCCCGCCGTGCACCCCGTCCGCCTCCCCCGCACCGCCGCGCCGCCACGGCCTGCGCAGGGGCGACCTCGTGGAGGGCGTGTGCGGCGACCGGGGCGGCCCGACCGAGGCCACCCGCCTCGAGGGCCGGGCGGCTGACGCGGCGCCGGCGTGCGGCATCCGGGTGCTCGCGGACGGCCCCCGGCCGGGGCAGCACGGTGATCCGGGGGGCCATTCCTACGTTTGCGGTATGACTATCGGATTTGCTTCGCGGGCTGCCGTGTCGACCTGGGTGCTCTGCACGGCGCATCTGCTGGCGACCGCGCCCGCCGTGGCGATCGGCGGCGTGGATCCCGGGCCCCGGGCGACGGCCGCGGCCCCGTCGCTGCTGTACCGGCCCGGCACGCATGTCCGTCCGCGTCCCGGGGCTCCCGGGCTCCCGGATCCGTCCGCCCGCTCGTGGCTGGTCGCCGACGTCCGCACCGGCGATGTGCTGGCGGCGCACGACGCGCACCGCAGGCTGCCGCCCGCCAGCACGCTCAAGACCTTGTTCGCCCTCACCGTGCTGCCGGCCCTGCCGGCCGGCATCCGGCACCGGGTCGACGCGAGGGAACTGGAGGGCGTCGGCCCGGGCAGCAGCCTCGTCGGGGTCGCCGAGAACCGTACGTACCGGGTGGCCGACCTGTGGAACGGCGTCTTCCTCAGCTCCGGCAACGACGCGGTGCACGTGCTGACCGCGCTGACCGGCGGCCTGCGGGCCACGACCGAGCGGATGCAGGCCGAAGCACGCGCGCTGGGCGCCCGCGACACGCGGGTGAAGTCGCCCGACGGCTACGACGCGCCCGGCCAGGTGTCGTCCGCGTTCGACCTGGCGGTGTTCGGCCGGGCCGGGCTGCGCAACCCCGAGTTCGCGCGGTACTGCGCCAGGAAGGAGGCGTTCTTCCCGGGCCGCGACGGCGGCTCCTACGGGATCGTGAACACCAACCGGCTGCTCACCGGCGCGGACGGCGTCGCACCCTACCGGGGCCTGATCGGGATCAAGAACGGCTACACCAGCGACGCCGGGAACACTCTCGTGGCGGCCGCGCGCCGGGGCGGCCGCACCCTCGTGGTGTCGGTCATGAACCCCCGCTCGGGCGACGGGCACGCGGTGTACGAGGAGGCGCGCTCGCTCCTGGACTGGGGGTTCGGGGCGGCCGGACGGGTCGACCCGGTGGGCTCGCTGGACGCCCTGCGCGACGAGCCGCTGCCGGGTCCGGAGGCGGAGTCCGCGGCGGTGCCGGTGACACGGCGGGACGGCGGCCCGGGGCGGCCGCCGTCCTGGACGATCGCGGGCGCCGCACTGCTGGGCGGCGCGGGGACGGCACTGCTCCTGCGTCTTCGGTGGGGCCCGGTGCCGGCGGACTGACCGGTGGTGCGGGGCCGGAGCCGCGGACCCGGCGGTGCGCCGCTCCGTGGACGATCAGAGGCACGCCGGTGCGAGCACCGGATCGAGCGCCGGCACCGGCCGCACCTCGCCGACCGGCCGCCCGCCCCCCAGCAGCGGCTCCCCCGCGAATTCCCCGAGCAGCGAGGGGTCCACTCCGGCGCGCGCGAGCGCCGCCGCGGCCACCGGGACGCGCGCCCGGGACGCGCCGTCGGCGATCTTCACCGCGACGGCACGGCCGTCGGGCAGCGCGGCGACCTGGACGCCCTCGAAGCCGTCCTTGGCGAGCAGCCCGGGCACGGCCCGCATCAGCGCGGCCACGTCCCGGCCGGATCCGGAGGCCATCTCGGCGTGGCCGCGCATCGCGTCGGCGACGCGCGCCTCGGGGGTGCCGGGCACGGCGGTGGTGATCCGCGCGGCGGCGCGGGCCAGCCCGTGCAGGGAGACGGCGAACAGGGGCGCCCCGCAGCCGTCGGCGGTGACCGTGGCGACGCGCTGCCCGGTGAGGTCCTCGACGATCTCGGCGATCGCCTGCTGGAGGGGGTGGGCGGGGTCGAGGTAGTCGTCGAGGGACCAGCCGTTCAGCCTGGCCGTGTACAGCATGGCGGCGTGCTTGCCGGAGCAGTTCTGGGCGAGCCGGGACGGCGGGCGGTCCTCGCGCACCCAGGCGTCCCGGACGGCCGGGTCCAACGGCAGGTCGGGGACGTTGCGGAGGTCGTCCTCCGTCAGTCCGGCGAGTTCCAGGACGCGCCGGACGCCGGCGAGGTGGCGCTCCTCGCCTGAGTGGCTGGCCGCGGCGAGCGACAGCAGCTCGCCCTCGAGCGGGAGTCCCGCGCGGACCATCGCCACCGCCTGGACGGGCTTGAGCGCGGAGCGCGGATAGCAGGCGGCCTCGATGTCGCCGAGCCGCAGGCCGACCTCGCCGTCGGGGCCGAGGACGACGACGGAGCCGTGGTGGACGCCTTCGACGACCCCGCCGCGTATCAGGTGGGCGACGGGGACGTGGAGGGGCTCGCGGATCAGGGGTGCGTCCGCGGGGAGACTGCTGTGCATCACACTGCCCGGGGGGAGTCGTGGGTCGACGTGCGCGCGGGGCGCACGATGGCGGTGAGGGTCGTCTCGACGCGCTCGAGGTGGTGGGTCATGGCGTCGACCGCCCCCTGTTCGGAGCCCTCGGCGATCGCCTCGACGATCGCCCGGTGCTCCCGGTCGGACTGCTCGCGGCGTCCGCCGAGTTCGTTGAGGAAGGCGGACTGGCGGGCCAGCGCGTCCCGGATCTCCTCGATGACCCGACGGAACACCGGGTTCCGGGCCGCCTCGGCCACGGCGAGGTGGAAGAGGGTGTCCATCGCGGCCCACACCGCGGTGTCGGTCTCCCGCTCCATCCGGTCCAGCAGACGGGTCAGCCGGTCCAGGTCCTCCGGGGTGCGGCGCACGGCGGCGTATCCGGCGACCGGGATCTCGACGTGCCGGCGCACCTCGAGGAGGTCGCCGGCCGCGTAGTCCCCGAAGGTGGGGTCCTCGACGGCGTCGGCGACGACGAAGGTGCCCCTGCCGGCCCTGGAGACGGTCAGCCCCATGGTCTGCAGGGCCCGCAGCGCCTCGCGGAGCACGGGCCGGGAGACCTCGAGGGTGCGGCACAGCTCGGCCTCGGAGGGCAGCTTGTCGCCGATCGCGTACGCGCCGCGCTCGATGGCGCCGCGGAGGTGGGCGAGCACCGCTTCCATCGCGCTGACGCGCCGCGGGCCCACACCACCTGTCTGGCTGTCTGACAGGTTCACGGGCCCGATGGTGCGGGGGCGGCCCGGGCGCTGTCAAGCGGGGAACCGCTGCGCGGGGGGCGCCAGGGTCCGTCCGGCGGATCGAGGCGGAGGAGACCGACGGCGCCCCCCAGCCCGGGTGGGCGGGGCCCGGTGCGTCCGGCCGCGAGGCGGAGGAGGGCGACGGGGCGTCGGCAGCCGACGACAACACCGCGGACGGGCGTGCCGGGCCCGGCGTCTCCGGCACGATCCGCCGGACAGGCCCTACCCCCACACGGCGCGGGCGAGGGCCGCGCCCGCGAAGGCCGCGCCCAGGCCGGCCGCCACGCTCGCCACGACGTTCACCGCGGCGTGGCCGCGGGCACCGGTCCCGGCCAGCCGGAGGGTCTCGTAGGAGAAGGTGGAGTAGGTGGTCAGGGCGCCGCACAGGCCCGTTCCGAGCAGGAGCTGGAGGCGGGGGTCCGCCGCTCCCGCGGCCGCCGCACCGGTGAGCAGGCCGAGGAGCAGGCTGCCGGTGACGTTGACCGTGAAGGTCCCCCAGGGGAACACCGAGTCGTGCCGGGACTGCACCGCGCGGTCGGTGAGGTAGCGCAGCGGGGCGCCGATCATGCCGCCCAGCATCACGTACAGCCAGTTCACCGCGGCGCCCCGCCCCTCCGGTCCGTGGCGCCGGTGCCCCCGCCGCGGCCCGCGTACCGGACCGCCTCGCAGCGGTCGAGGAGGACCAGGCCGTCGGTGACGAGGGTGTCGAGTTCCGGCAGGAAGGCCCGCACGCGCTCCTCGGTGTCGACCACGACCACCGCCACCGGGAGGTCCTCGCTCAGGGACAGCAGCCGGGAGGTGTGGACGACGGAGGAGGCGCCGAAGCCCTCCACGCCGCGGAAGACGCTCGCCCCCGCCAGTCCGGCGGCACGGGCCCGGTGGACGATCTCCGAGGAGAGGGGCCGGTGGTGCCACGTGTCGTTCTCGCCGACGTACACGGTCAGACGGAGGACGGTGCCGGTCAGCCGTGTCACGGCCGCCTCCCGGTCAGGACGCGGCGGGTCGCCGCGGCGGCCGCCCACACGGCGGCGAGGGCCGCGAGCGGGGTCGCCGCGAGGTACCCGAGCCCGGTGGCCGCCTCGCCGCCGTCGAGCAGGTTCCGGACGTCGACGGCGTACGTCGAGAAGGTGGTGAAGCCGCCGAGGACGCCGGTGCCGAAGAACGGGCGGACGAGGGGGTGGGCGGTGCGGACCTCGGTGGTGATCACCATGAACACGCCGATGACGGCGCAGCCGGCGACGTTGACCCAGAGGATCGTCCAGGGGAACCCGTGCGCCGGTGCCGGCCACCACAGGGACGCCGCGTACCGGGCCACCGCCCCCGCTCCCCCGCCGAGCGCGACCGCGGCGACGACGGGCGTCCGGGCCCGGAGGGCGGCGCGGACCCGCGGGCCCCCGGTCTCCGGGACTGTCACCGTCGTACGTCTCCTCCTCGCTCGGGACCAGCGTAACGCCCCCGGGCGGGGCGGGTCGCGGCCCCAAGGACTACCAGCCCTTCTCGAACAGCTGCGTCACCTCGGCGATCCGCACCTCGTCGCGCCGGTAGCGCACACCCCCGGCGGAGCGGCCGGTGCGCAGCAGGCCGAGGGCCGTGAGCAGCCGCAGGTGGGCGAGGACCGCCGGGCGGGGCAGACCGAGCCGGGCGGCGACGGTCTCCCCGGGCAGGCCGTCGGCCGCCGCGTCCTGTTCCCTCAGCAGCGTCAGGATGCGCAGTCGCGTCCCGTCGACGGGGGTCCTCAGCATCTCGTACACCTCCGCGCCGGGCCTCGTGCTCCGGAGCCCTTCCACTCTGCCGTGCGCGAGGGCTCCGTGTCCCGGGCCCCGGGTGCCTTGTCCGGGGCCCGACCGGCCTGTGCGCGAGGACCGTTCGGTCCCGTACCGCCGGCCGGCGGTACGGGGCCGGCGGGCTCACCGGTGGCGGAACCACTCCGTCGCGGGCAGCACGCGGTCGTCGTAGCCGAACAGCGCCTGGTTCTCCCAGCCGTTGCCGGAGGACGGGTCGGCGGGGTCCCAGCCGTTGCCGCTGCGGGCGGTCCAGGTGGCCTCCCAGTAGAAGACGCCGAGGCCCCGGCCGTTCGGGACGGCCTCCACGATGCTCGCCACGTCGTTCATCCAGCGGGTCTGGCCGGTGGTGGTCGCCGGGTAGCCGGGGACGAGTTCACCCTCGAGGTCGATGATGTTCTCGAGTCCGTCCTCGCTGTCGAGACGGAACGGGTAGGCCGTCTCGGCGACGAAGACGGGCTTGCCGTAGCGGCCGGCCGCGTCGTCCAGGGTCGTCTGGAAGTCGTGCAGCGTGCCGTGCCAGTAGCCGTAGTACGACAGGCCGATGGCGTCGAACTTCACTCCGTGGGAGACCGCGTTGTCGAACCACCAGCGGGTGCCGTCGAGGTCACCGCCCTCGGCGAGGTGCAGGGCGGCCACCGTGGCGGGGCTGACCGCCTTGACCGCGTCGTAGCCGGAGTTGAGCAGTCCGGCGAGCCGGGTCCAGTCGGCCGTGGAGCCCTCGTTCCAGAGCATGCCGCCGTTGATCTCGTTGCCCACCTGCACCATGTCGGCGGTGGTGCCCTGCTTCCTGAGGGCGTCGAGGACGTCGTACGTGTGGTCGTAGACGTCCTTCTTCAGCTGCTCGTAGCCGTGTCCGGCCCAGGCGGCGGGCTTGGTCTGCTTGCCCGGGTCGGCCCAGGCGTCCGAGTAGTGGAAGTCGACCAGCAGCTTCATGCCCCGCGCCTTGATCCGCTTGGCCAGGGCGAGGACGTGCGCCTTGTCGTTGTAGCCGTCGGCCGGGTTCACCCAGACCTTCAGGCGGGCGTAGTTCATGCCGGCCGACCTCAGGATCGCGACCGGGTCGCCGGCGGCGCCGGACGCGGTCCGGTAGACCCCGCCCCTGGCCTCGCTCTTGGGCAGGGAGGAGATGTCGGCGCCCTTGACCGGCAGGCCCGAGGTGCCGCGGGTGAAGGTCAGGTCGTCGACGTTGATCCAGTTGCCCGCGTTGGCGTCGCTGTGGACGCTGATCGTGCACTGGCCGTTCGTCACCCTGACCGGCACGACGATCCGTATCCATCCGGAGTCGGAGACCGGCAGGTCGGTGCGCTGCTCGGCGCCGCCGCAGTTCTTCAGGGCGAGGTACGCGGCGTTCTGGCCGCCGCCGGAGCGGACCCAGGCGGTGAGCCGGTAGTCGCCGCCCGCCAGACCGGACAGGTGCTGGTAGGTCTCCACCCGGTAGGCGGAGGACGACCAGTGGGACAGGCGGTGACCGCCGCCGCGGCCGCCGGCCTCCGTGTACGAGGCGGCCGTGTCGCCGTACTCGGACCAGCCGGCCGGGGTGGCGGCGCCCGAACCGCCGGTCTCGAAGCCTGCGTTGGTGAGGGTGCTCGCGGCCGTCGCGGTCTGGGCGGGCAGGGCGGTGAGGGCGAGCCCGGCCACGAGCGGCGGCAGCAGGGCGCGGAGGGTGCGTCTGGGATGGAACATGGGCGTTCGTCGTCCCTTCGACGTGGGGGGGGATGCCCCGCGCCCGGAAGGGCGCGGGTGAGGGCCCCTCCGCCCGCGGCCGGTGTGCTCACGCGGGCGGAGGGGAGTCGCGGCTCAGCCGTCGAGTCGGACGACCCGGACGGCTCCGGCCGGGACCGCGAGGCGGCCCGCGGCGCGTTCACCGGTCAGCAGCTCGGTGCCGGGGGTGTCCAGCGGCACCTTGGCGTCGGTGGCGGTGTGGTTGATCGCGAACAGGAAGGTGCCCGACTCGCCCGCGCGGCGCACCACTTCGACGTCGCGGGGCAGGTCGGCGCGCGGGGCGATGCGGGCGTCCTCGGCGGCCCGGCCGACCAGGGCGGCGAGGCCCTCGGCGCCGAGCCGGGTGGAGACGTACCAGGCGGTGCCCTCACCGAGACGGTGCCGGGTGACGGCCGGACGCCCCCCGGTCAGGCCGTCGGCGTAGGTCCACACCGTCTCGGCGCCCCGCGGCACCACGAACTCCGTCCACACGTCGGCGTCGAGTTCCGCGCCGTCGGGGCCGGTCAGGCGCACCCGCTCGCCCTGGAGGAGGGGGGAGAACTCCTCGACGGTCAGGCCGAGGACGTCGCGCAGGGCGCCCGGGTAGGGGCCCTCGTGCACGGCGTCGTACTCGTCGACGATGCCGGAGAAGTACGACACCACGAGGGTGCCGCCGTTCTCGACGTACTGCCTGAGGTTGTTCCCGGCCCGCTCCGTCATCAGGTACAGGGCCGGTACGACGACGAGGGGATACCTCGACAGGTCGGCTTCGGGGTGGGCGAAGTCGACGGTGAGGTGGTGGTCGTAGAGGGCCTCGTACCAGGCGTCGGCGCGCTCGCGGGCGTCGTGGTCCTCGCTGGGGCGCCAGTCGAGGTTCTGCGCCCACCAGGACTGCCAGTCCCACAGCACGGCGACGTCGGCCTCGGTGCGGGTGCCCCGGATCGACGCCAACGACTGGACGGACGCTCCGAGTTCGGTCACCTCGCGGAAGACGCGGGTCCCGGTGCCGCCGTGCGGCAGCATCGCGGAGTGGAACTTCTCGGCGCCGCGCCGGGACTGGCGCCACTGGAAGAACATCGCGCCCTCGGAGCCGCGGGCCACGTGGGCGAGGGAGTTGCGGGCCATCTGGCCGGGGGCCTTGGCGGGGTTGCGGGGCTGCCAGTTGACGCCCGAGGTGGAGTGCTCGAGCAGCAGCCAGGGGGCGCCGCCTGCGACGGAGCGGGTGAGGTCGGCGGCCATGGCGAGGTTGACGTGGGTGCGGCGGCCGTCGGTGATGAGGTAGTGGTCGTTGGTGACGAGGTCCACCTCGCGTCCCCAGGCCCAGTAGTCGACGGAGTCGCACTGGCTGAGGGCGGTCATGAAGTTGGTGGTGACCGGGACGCCGGGCGAGAGGCGGTGCAGGATGTCCCGTTCGGCGGTGAAGTTCTCGCGCATCGTGGCGTCGGCGAACCGCCGGTAGTCCAGCGCCTGGGCCGGGTTGCCGACCGTGGGGGTCGCGCGCGGCGGGTTGATCTCCTCGAACGAGGCGTAGCGCTGGCCCCAGAAGGCGGTTCCCCAGGCCTCGTTGACGGCCTCGACGGTGCCGTACACCGTCGCCAGCCAGCGGCGGAAGTGCGCGGCGCAGGAGTCGCAGTAGCAGGCGGAGACGGGGACGCCGTACTCGTTGTGGACGTGCCACATCGCGAGCGCGGGGTGGTCGCCGTAGCGCTCGGCGAGCCGGGTGGTGATGTTCGCGGCGGCGGCCCGGTAGTCGGCGTTGCTGTGGCAGACGGCGCCGCGGGAGCCGAACTCCAGGCGCACGCCGTCCGCGGTGACCGGCAGCGCGTCGGGGTGGGCGCGGTAGAACCAGGCGGGCGGCACCACGGTGGGCGTGCCGAGGTCGACGCGGACGCCGCCTTCGTGCAGCAGGTCCAGGTTGCGGTCGAGCCAGCCGAAGTCGTACACGCCGGGCGAGGGCTCCAGCAGGGCCCAGGAGAAGATACCGACGCTCACCATGGTGACGCCGGCCTCCCGCATCAGCCGGACGTCCTCGTCCCAGACGCTTTCCGGCCACTGCTCGGGGTTGTAGTCCCCGCCGAAGGCGAGCCCGGTGAGGCCCCTGGGGGTGGTCTCCGGCATGGATTCTCTCCCGATGTGTTCGATTCTTGGGAACGTGCACACACGTTTTCGGCGGTGCGGGACCAACATAACCGCAGAGCAACAACCATTGACAAGTGTCCGGGATGTTTCTCTACTGTGAACGCTCACAGAAGCATGGCAGGTTCTCGCAGCAGGCGAGGACCCCAGGTCAGGGGAGAGTTCCATGCCGTACACGAAGCGCCGTCGCCTCGTGAGTTCCGCCGTCGCCGTCGCGCTCGGCGCCACCGCACTCGCCGCCTGCGGCTCGTCGTCCGACGACGGCGGGGCGCAGTCGGGCCCGGTCTCACTGACGTACTGGACCTGGGCCCCCGGCATGGACAAGGTCGTGGACCTGTGGAACGAGGGGCCGGGCAAGAAGGAGCGGATCACCGTCACGGTGAAGAAGCAGGCGTCCGGCGACACGCTGGTCACCAAGATCCTCACCGCGCACAAGGCCGGCAAGGCGCCCGATCTGGTGCAGGCCGAGTACCAGGCGCTGCCCACCCTGGTCAGCAATGACGCGCTCGCCGACATAGCGGACGGCGTGGGCGACGCGAAGAGCAGCTTCGCCGAGGGCGTCTGGCAGCAGACCACGCTCGGCACGGACGCCGTCTACGCGGTCCCGCAGGACATCGGGCCGATGATGTTCTACTACCGCGAGGACCTGTTCGAGAAGTACGGGCTCTCCGTCCCGGCCACCTGGGAGGAGTTCGCCGAGACCGCGCGCAAGCTGAAGAAGGCGGCCCCCGACAAGGACCTCACCACCTTCTCCGCCAACGACTCCGGACTCTTCGCGGGCCTCGCCCAGCAGGCCGGCGCGAAGTGGTGGACCACCTCGGGCGACAAGTGGAAGGTCGGCATCAACGACGACGCCACCAGGAAGGTCGCCGAGTTCTGGGGCGGTCTGGTCGAGGAGGGCGCCGTCGACGACCAGCCGATGTACACCCCGGCCTGGAACAAGGCGCTCAACACCGGCAAGCAGATCGCGTGGGTGAGCGCGGTGTGGGCGCCGGGCACGCTGACCACGGCCGCGCCCGACACCAAGGGCAAGTGGGCGATGGCCCCGCTCCCCCAGTGGGACGAGGGCGAGAGCAGCACCGGCAGCTGGGGCGGCTCCTCCACCGGTGTCACCACCGACTCCGAGCACAAGGAGGCCGCCGCGAAGTTCGCCGCCTGGCTGAACACCGACGCCGACGCGCTGAACGCGCTGGCGAAGGAGAGCGGCATCTACCCGGCCTCCACCTCCGCCCAGCTCAGCGGCGCCTTCGCCGACCCGCCGGAGTACTTCTCCAACCAGCCCGACTTCTACGAGAAGGCCGCCGAGATCGCGAAGACCACCGCGCCGTCCGCCTGGGGACCGAACGTCAACGTCGCCTACACGACGTTCAAGGACGCCTTCGGCGCCGCCGCGAAGAACAAGTCGGACTTCACCGCCGCCCTGGACACCATGCAGCAGGACACGGTCGCCGACCTGAAGAAGCAGGGCTTCGGGGTCGCGGAGTGAAGTCCCCGGCCCGCCGGACGTCGTACGGGGTCAAGGGGGCCCCGTACGCGTTCCTGATCCCCGCGACCTTCCTGTTCCTCCTGTTCTTCGCGCTGCCCATCGGGTACGCCGTCTGGCTCAGCTTCCGCAAGGTGCGCGTCTCCGGCCTCGGGCTGGGGGCCGGCGCCCGCGAGGAGGTCTGGGCCGGTGCGGAGAACTACACCGGCGCCCTGTCCGACAGCGAGCTGCTCGACGGCGCGCTGCGCGTGCTCGGTTACGGCTGCATCGTGGTGCCGGTCATGCTGGGCCTCGCGCTGCTGTTCGCGCTGATGCTCGACTCCGAGAAGGTGCGGCTCGCCCCCTTCACCCGGCTCGCGATCTTCCTGCCGTACGCCGTCCCCGGCGTGGTGGCGGCCCTGCTGTGGGGCTTCCTCTACCTGCCGGACGTGAGCCCGTTCCACTTCGTGCTCGACCGGCTCGGTCTGCCGCAGCCGGACCTGCTGGACGGCGGGCCGCTGTACCTGGCGCTGTCGAACATCGCGGTCTGGGGCGGCACCGGCTTCAACATGATCGTCATCTACACCGCGCTGCGGGCCATCCCGGCCGAGGTGTACGAGGCGGCCAGGCTGGACGGCGCCACGCCGCTGCAGATCGCACTGCGGATCAAGATCCCGATGGTGGCCCCCTCGCTGGTGCTGACCTTCTTCTTCTCGATCATCGCGACGCTCCAGGTGTTCAGCGAACCGACCGTCCTCAAGCCGCTCACCAACTCCGTCTCCACCACCTGGAGCCCGCTGATGAAGGTGTACCAGGACGCCTTCGGCAACGGCGACATCCACGCGGCCGCCGCCCAGGCGACCCTCATCGCGCTCGCCACCCTGGTGCTGTCCTTCGGCTTCCTGCGGGCGACGAACCGACGCAACCAGCAGGAGGCCGCACGATGAGCTCCCTCGCCCTGCACAAGGCCGAGCCCGCGGCCGGCACCGCCCGGGGCCCGGCGCGCCCCCGCCGGATCGCGCTGGTCCCGACCGTGACGCTGCTGCTCGGCGCGCTGTACTGCCTGCTGCCGGTCGCCTGGGTGGTCATCGCGTCCACCAAGTCCGGCTCGGAACTGTTCTCCACCTTCACGTTCTGGCCGGGCACCGGCCTCGCCGACAACCTCTCCGACCTGAGCGCCTACCGCGACGGCGTCTACTGGCGGTGGATGGGCAACTCCGCCCTGTACGCCGGTCTGGGCGCGCTGCTGTCGACGTGCGTGTCGGCGCTCAGCGGCTACGCGCTGGCGGTCTACCGCTTCCGGGGCCGCGAGACGCTGTTCAACGTGCTGCTCGCGGGTGTGCTGATGCCTCCGGTGATCCTCGCCGTCCCCCAGTACCTGCTGCTGGCCGAGGCGGACCTCACCGACTCCCACCTGTCGGTGCTGCTGCCGCAGATCCTCTCCCCGTACGGCGTCTACCTCGCGCGGATCTACGCCGCGGCCGCGGTGCCGGCCGACGTGGTGGAGGCCGGGCGGATGGACGGCGCGGGCGAGTGGCGGATCTTCACCCGGGTCGCGCTGCCGATGATGGTGCCCGGCCTGGTGACGGTCTTCCTGTTCCAGTTCGTGGCGGTCTGGAACAACTTCCTGCTGCCGTACATCATGCTCAGCGACGACGAGAAGTTCCCGATCACCCTCGGTCTGCACACCCTGCTCGAACAGGGCGCCAACACCCCGGCGCTGTACACCCTGGTGATCACGGGCGCGTTCCTCGCGGTGTTCCCGCTGGTCGCGCTGTTCCTGGTCGTCCAGCGGTTCTGGAGCCTGGATCTGCTCTCCGGGGCCGTAAAGTCATGACCATGGGCAACACGGGGGGCAGGCGCAAGCCGCCGACGATCCACGACGTGGCGCGCGAGGCCGGTGTCTCGCGCGGCACCGTCTCACGGGTGCTCAACGGCGGCCACTACGTCAGTCCCGCCGCCGCGGACGCGGTCAACGCCGCGATCCGCAAGACGGGTTACGTCGTCAACCGGCACGCCCGCTCGCTGATCACCGGCCGCTCCGACTCGGTGGGCTTCCTGCTCACGGAGCCCCAGGAGCGGTTCTTCGAGGACCCCAACTTCAACGTCCTGCTGCGTGGTTGCACACAGGCGCTGGCCGCGCACGACGTGCCGCTGCTGCTGATGCTCGCGGGCACGGACGACGAACGGCGGCGCATCACGCGGTACATCACCGCCGGGCACGTCGACGGGGTGCTGCTGGTGTCCAGCCATTCCGGTGACCCGGTGGCGGAGGAGCTGCGGGCGGCGGGCGTGCCGCTGGTCGCGTGCGGGAAGCCGATCGGGCTGGGCTCGAAGGTGAGTTACGTGGCCGCCGACGACCGGGACGGCGCGCGGGACATGGTGCGGCACCTGCTGGCGCGGGGGCGGCGCCGGATCGGCGTGGTGACCGGCCCGCTGGACACCCCCGGCGGCGTGGAGCGACTGGCCGGATACCGGGAGGTGCTCGCGGAGGCGGGGATCGAGGCCGACGAGCGGCTGGTCGTCTCCGGCGACTACAGCCGGGCCAGCGGCGAGGCCGGCGCCGAGCGGCTGCTGGCGCGGGCCCCGGACGTGGACGCGGTGTTCGTCGCCTCCGACCTGATGGCCCAGGGCGTGCTCGCCGCGCTGCACCGGGCGGGGCGCCGGGTGCCCCAGGACGTCGCGGTCGGCGGTTTCGACGACTCCCCCGCGGCCGTCGCCGCCAGCCCCGGGCTCACCACGATCCGCCAGCCCTGGGACCGCATCAGCACGGAGATGGTGCGGGTGCTGCTGGCCCAGATCGGCGGCGAGGACCCGGCGGCGGTGATCCTGCCGACGGAGCTGGTGAGGCGGGACTCGACGTAGGCCCCGGCAGGGGCCGGACGGCCGGGCCGGAGAAGCCGTGCGCCGCTCCCCGGTCCCGCTCGACGGGGAGCCGGTCACGACCGACGGACTGGAGGGGCGGAGCCCGTGCAGGCCGCGCGGGACGTCGGCGGCGCGCCGGCCGCCTCCCTGCGGGCCGGGACGGCGGCCCCGTCGGCCCGTTCCCGGGCGTGCCCGCCCGGCCTGCCGCGGGGGACGCCCGTGCACGTTCATTGAATGTCGGACGAGTGCTACCGTTCGAGTATGGGAGCGGAGACGGCCGGCGCAGGACTCGAGGAACGGTGGCGTGACATCCTCGCGGTGCACGCCCGCACCCTCGGCGAGATCGACCGCGCGCTGCGTCCGTACGGTCTGGTCGCCTCCGACTTCGAGGTGCTCGACCTGCTCGTGACCGCGGCGTCCCGGGACCCCGAGCAGTGCCGGGTGCAGAACCTGGCGGGCCGGGTCCACCTCAGCCAGAGCGCGCTGTCCCGCCTCATCGCCCGCCTGGAGAAGGACGGCCTGGTGGAACGTTCCATGTGCCTGGAGGACCGGCGCGGGGTGTACGTGCGGATCACCCCGAAGGGGTGCGAACTGCACGCCGAGGCGCTGCCGGTGCAGCGCGCCGCCCTGGCCCGCGCGCTGGGCGAGTAGTCCGCGGGCCCGGCGGGCTCACGGACGGGCCAGCAGCGTGCGCACCCCCTCCGAGGTGAGCGTGAGGCGGTGCTCGGAGCTGCCGTCGATGGTGAGCGAGAGGTCCTCGGCCGGCCACTGCGCGGCGAGCGCGCCGAGCGGGACGAGCCGGTAGCGGGAGACGAACGGCAGCAGGCCGGCCATCTCCAGTTCGGACGTGAACACGGGCACCACCTGGGTGCCGCCCGGCTGCTCCAGCACCGGCAGGGCGACCGTGCCGGGGTCGGCGGCCTCCTCCCCCGCGTCGTCCGGTACCGGGATCAGCACGTCGCTGTTGGCGAGGGCGTCCAGCGCCCTCGTGTCCTCGGTGTTCTCCGACAGGACGCCCAGGGCCCGCTGCGCGGGAGTGGGGGCGTTGTTCTCGTGCGCGGGTGTCTCCATGGCAGATTCCCTGCTAGCGGCGGTGGTGCGGCCCGCCCGGGACGGGATCCGGCCCGGGCACAACGCTGCACGCGTACCCGTTCGCACGGCGCGCAACCCTGCGGATCCCGGCGTGCTCACGAGCCTTCCGGCACCCCCTCCGGACCCGGCGGCCCACATGGCTATCATATGAGCACCCTCTAGCTCGAAAGATGGATCCGTGACTGTCAACGAAGACTCGTTCACCCATTGGAAGCACCGCGAGGAGATCGCGGAGTCGATGATCCCGATCATCGGGAAGCTGCACCGCGAGCGGGACGTGACCGTCCTGCTGCACAGCCGCTCCTTGGTGAACAAGTCGGTGGTCAGCATCCTCAAGACCCACCGCTTCGCCCGGCAGATCGCCGGCGAGGAGCTCTCGGTCACCGAGACGCTGCCCTTCCTGCAGGCGCTCACCACGCTCGACCTCGGCCCGTCCCAGATCGACATCGGCCTGCTCGCCGAGGCCTACCGCGCCGACGACCGGGGGCAGTCGGTGGCCGAGTTCACCGCCGAGGCCGTGGCCGGCGCGATCGGCGCCGCCACGGCCGACCGCCGCGAGCCGCGCGACGTCGTCCTCTACGGCTTCGGCCGCATCGGCCGCCTCCTGGCCCGGCTGCTCATCGAGAAGTCGGGGTCCGGCAACGGGCTGCGCCTGCGCGCGATCGTGGTCCGCCGGGGCGGCGAGCAGGACATCGTCAAGCGGGCCTCGCTGCTGCGCCGCGACTCCGTGCACGGCCAGTTCCAGGGCACCATCACCGTCGACGAGGCGAACAGCACGATCACCGCCAACGGCAACACCGTCAAGGTGATCTACGCGGGCGACCCGACGGAGATCGACTACACGGCGTACGGCATCAAGAACGCCATCCTCATCGACAACACCGGCAAGTGGCGCGACCGCGAAGGGCTCTCGCTGCACCTGCGTCCCGGCATCGACAAGGTGGTGCTGACCGCGCCCGGCAAGGGCGACGTGCCCAACATCGTGCACGGCGTCAACCACGACACCCTCAAGCCGGACGAGCGGATCCTGTCCTGCGCCTCCTGCACCACCAACGCGATCGTCCCGCCGCTGAAGGCGATGGCGGACGAGTACGGCGTGCTGCGCGGGCACGTGGAGACGGTGCACTCGTTCACCAACGACCAGAACCTGCTGGACAACTACCACAAGTCGGAGCGCCGCGGCCGTTCGGCGCCGCTGAACATGGTGATCACCGAGACGGGTGCCGCCTCGGCCGTCGCCAAGGCGCTGCCCGACCTCGGCGCGACCATCACCGGCAGCTCGATCCGGGTGCCCGTGCCGGACGTCTCGATCGCGATCCTCAACCTCCAGCTGGCCCGCCCCACCAACCGCCAGGAGGTCCTCGACCACCTGCGCAAGGTGTCGCTGACCTCGCCGCTCAAGCGCCAGATCGACTTCATCAGCGCGCCCGACGCGGTCTCCAGCGACTTCATCGGCTCGCGCCACGCCTCGATCGTCGACGCCGGCGCGCTGAAGGTCGAGGGCGACAACGCGATCCTCTACCTCTGGTACGACAACGAGTTCGGCTACTCCTGCCAGGTCGTCCGGGTCGTCCAGTACGTCTCCGGGGTGGAGTACCCGACGTACCCGGCCCCGGCGGTCTGACGGGGCAAGCCGGCAAGCGGAACGTACCCGACGGCGGGGCGGGCTGGATGCCCGGCCCCGCCCCGGCCTGCCCGCAGTACCGGCGGTAAGGGGCAGATCGGTAACGATCATCCCGTCCGGGTTGCCGAGGCCCGTGGAATTCCTAGTCTTCCCGCATGGCCCTCTTCAACAGTCGTACCAGCAGACGTCCCCGTATCGTCCCCGCCCTGGACGACGCCGAACTGGCGCGCGTCCTGGGACGGCTGAGCAAGCGGAACGGGGGCGGCAGGGCCGCCGACGTCGCCCTCGTGTCCTCCTTGCTGGAGGAGACCGGGGACGACTGGGACCGCCGCGGCCACCGGGTGTCCGTACTGGCCGGGTCGACGGCCGGCACGGGGCTCGCGGCGGCGTGGCTGGACAGGGAACCGCAGAACGCGGACGCCCTGGTCCTCCACTCCTGGTCCGCGCTGGCGCGCGGGCTGCAGGACGGACACCTGGAGGACGCCGCACAGGTGGTCGCCCGGTGTCACCAGGCCGCCGAGCGACGACCGGAGGATCCGCTGCCGTGGGTGGTCCTGCTCGGTGTGTCGCGGATCGAGCGCTACGGCCAGAACGACGTCAACGCCCTCTGGCGAGAGGCCACCGGGCGCGACCGCTGGCACCGTGAGGCGTATCTGCAGATGCTCGCGTACCTGTCGCCGGAGGAGGGGGGTTCCAGTGCGGCCGTCCTCGACTTCGTCGATGTGGTGCGCACCCGCATCCCGGCCAACGCGCCGTGTGCCGCGGTCGAGGTGACCGCGGCCGTACGGCAGTACCAGGGACTGCTGGCGCAGGGCGGGGTGCGGGCCATGACCGCCGGTCAGCTGTGGGAGGGCGGGCAGGTCGCGGCCGCGCTGGAGCAGGCGGCCGCGCTGTGGGCGAAGCCGGGTTTCTTCCAGCACGCGGCGGCGCAGGCCGACCTCAACGTGCTGGCGTACGCGCTGTGCGCGGCCGGCCGGGCCGCCGACGCGCATCACGTCTTCCAGACGCTGCAGGGCATGGTCACGCCCTGGCCGTGGAACACCGACGGACCCGCCGTCCAGCGGTTCGAGCAGCACCAGGCCAAGGCGGAGCGGGGACGGCAGGGCGGCGTCGGCGGAGCGTGACGTCCACCGGCCGCCGTTCCCCTGTCAGTCCCGCGCCAGGACGGTGGCGAGGGCCTCCCGCAGCACCGCCGACGGGTCCGGCACGGGTCCTTCGGAGCGCCAGGCGACGAAGCCGTCGGGACGGACCAGTACCGCACCGTCCGCGGTGATCCCGTGTGCCCGGGCCCAGTCGGCACCGCCCTCGGGAGTCAGTTCCGCGTCGGGTCCTTCGCCCACCCGGTACGCGTCGAGCGGCACGGACAGGTCCTTCGCGGCCTTCGCCGCCGCGGTGTGCCAGTCGCAGGCGCCGTTCGCGGCGCTCAGCAGCACGCACGACCGCTCGTAGAGGTCGAGCGTGGAAATCCGGGTGCCGGAGCGGTCCAGCCACACGTGCGGGGCGCGGCTGCCGGGTTCGCCGGTCAGCATCACCCCGTCGGGGATGACCGGTGCCGCCGGGTCGGTGCCCAGGACCGCGCCGCGCGGATAGCGGTAGCAGAGCGCCACGTTGAGGATGCCGCCCCCCTTCATGCCGGGACCGCCGGCTCCGGGACCGCCGGGACCACCGGCTCCGGGACCACCGGGACCGCCGGGACCACCGGCTCCGGGACCGCCGGGGGCGGGGGCGCCGAGGGCGGGAGCGCCCGGGGCGGGCGTGTACCCGGGGTGACTGTGCTCGCTCGAACGGGAGGAGGCACGGGAGCTGGTCGCCTCCGCGACGGGCCGGCGTTCGGCGTCGTAGGACTCCAGCAGACCGGGCGCGGCCCAGCCGCCGAGCACGGCGGCCAGCTTCCAGGCGAGGTTGTGGGCGTCCTGGATGCCGGTGTTGGAGCCGAACGCCCCGGTGGGCGACATCTCGTGGGCGGAGTCGCCGGCCAGGAACACCCGGCCGTCCGCGTACCGTTCGGCGACCCGCTCGGCGGCGTGCCAGGCCGCCCGGCCGGTGATCTCCACGTCGAGGTCCGGCACGCCGACGGCCTTCCGGATGTGGGCGACGCACCGCTCGTCGGTGAACTCCTCGAGGGTTTCGCCGTGTTCGGGGTGCCAGGGGGCGTGGAACACCCAGTGCTCCCGGTTGTCGACCGGCAGCAGGGCTCCGTCGGCCTCCGGGTTGGTCAGGTAGCAGACGATGAACCGCCGGTCCCCGACGACACCGGCGAGGTCACGGGAGGTGAACGTGAGGCTCACGTTGTGGAACAGGTCGCCCGGGCCGTTCTGCCCGATGCCCAGCGCCTCGCGGACGGGGCTGCGCGGGCCGTCGGCGGCGACGAGGTAGTCCGCCCGGATCCTGGTGTGCTCGCCGGTCTCCCGGCTCTTGACCAGCACCGTCACACCCTCGGCGTCCTGGTCGAAGGACATCATCTCCGTCCCGAAGCGCAGGTCCCCGCCGAGTTCGCGGGCCCCCTCGAGGAGCACCGGCTCCAGGTCGTTCTGGCTGCACAGGCACCACCCGCTGGGGCTGAAGCGGGCGATCCCGCCGCCGGGGTCGATCTCCTGGAGCAGCCACTCGCCCTCGTCGCCCACCAGGCTCGGGGTCTGCAGGATGCCGTGGTTGTCCGCCAGGACCGATGCGGCCCGGCCGATGCGCTGCTCGAGCCCGGCCGTCCGGAACAGCTCCATGGTGCGTACGTTGTTCCCCCGCCCGCGCGGGTGGATCGAGGTGCCCGTGTGGCGTTCGACGAGCGTGTGCGGCACGCCGAGGCGCCCCAGGAACAGCGACATGGACAGGCCCACCAGAGAGCCGCCGACGATGAGGACCGGCGTGCGGTGATCCGCCCGGCCGGCCGTATCCGATCGATTCATTGAAACGCCTCCAGCATCGCCCTCGACGGGCTGTGGGACAGGACGCACCTTTCATGCCCGGTGCGGGCCGGTCCTCGTCCCGGCGGCACCCGGATGGCACGCGGTTCACCCGCCTGCCCCGTATCGCTCGCGCACAGCGGAAAGTCGCGGCAACGATCGGCTCATGGCGACCCCGGCCCTTCGGACACGGCGGTCGTTCCCGACCTTCCGACGAAGAGGAGAGGTGCGCCGGATGACCATGTCGGCACGCGTATCGCAGTCGGCGTTCGACGGCTCGAGGCTGCGGGTGATCCTGCTGCTCGACCTGTACGAGGGGGCCCAGGAGCAGTTCCTCGACGCGTACGAGCACATGCGCAACAAGGTCGCGTCCGTTCCCGGCCACATCAGTGACCAACTGTGCCAGTCGATCGAGAACCCCTCGCAGTGGCTCATCACCAGCGAGTGGGAGAGCGCCCTGCCGTTCCTCGCGTGGGTGAACAGCGAGGAGCACATCGAGATCGTCCGGCCGATGCACAGCTGCGTCCGGGACACCCGGTCGATGCGCTACAGCATCCTGCGCGAGACCCACCCGGACCAGCCGCTCACCACCGAGGCCGCACGGGCGGGCCTGCAGAAGGCGGCCCGCGTGGGCACCGGGGTGACCCGCCACGCCATCACCTTCACCGTGAAACCCGGATCCGAGTCCAAGGTCGTGGACATCCTGGCCAACTACGAGGCGCCCGAGGCGCGGGTCAACGGCACCACGCGCCTGCACCGCACCTCGCTCTTCATGCACGGCAACCGCGTCGTACGGGCCGTGGAGGTGGAGGGCGACCTGCTGGCCACCCTGTGCCACGTGGCCAGTCAGCCCCAGGTGCAGGCCGTGGAAGAGGCCATCAACCCCTACCTGGAGCAGGACCGGGACCTGAGCGACTCCGACTCCGCCCGGGTGTTCTTCACCCGGGCGGCCCTTCCCGCCATGCAGCACGTGGCGGCCGCTCGCCCGGAACCCGACCATCTGCGGCGGCACATGCTGTACTACCCGGCCGTGACGGGCCGCGGCCTGGAGCTGGCCCGGTTCCTCGCCCGTCAGGACGAGGCCGCGGCGAGCGACCCGGACAGCCCGGTGTACGCGAGCACCGTCTTCCAGCGCGACGACATCGTGACCCGCATGATCGACGTCACGGACGAACTCGATCTCGACCCGCTCTCCGCCCTCGGCGTCAAGGGCGCGGGCAGGGCGGCCGAGCTGGAGCGTCTCCTGGACGGCGCCGCCATCGGCGTCGAGGGCTCCCTGGACTCGGAGCGCACCCTGCACCGGCTCCTGGCGCACGCCGACATGGTGCCCGTCACCGACCGCACCTGTGCGGATTCCTGAAGGCCGACCGCGGTGACGTCCGCGGCGGTGCCCGCCCGGACGTCACCGGCACACCCGGAGGTAACACCCTTATGTCCAAACAGCATCCACGCATCGTGGACCTGAGCGAGACGGAGCCCAACCGACGGCGCGGAGGTGACCTCAGGACCCTGCTCACGCCGGCCACCGTGGGCTCCACCAGCGGCTTCATGGGCCTGGCCATCGTCAAGCCCGGCGAGCGCATCGGGGAGCACTACCACCCTTACTCCGAGGAGTTCGTGTACGTCGTCAGCGGCGCGCTCGAAGTGGACCTGGACGGCGAGCCGTTCGCGCTCCGCGCCGACCAGGGTCTGATGATCCCCGTCGACATGCGGCACCGCTTCCGCAACGTCGGCGACCAGGAGGCCCGGATGGTGTTCCACCTGGGGCCGCTCGCCCCGCACCCGAGTCTCGGTCACGTCGACACGGAGGAGACCGAAGGGGCCGCGGCCGGGCCGCAGCTGACGGTCGGCGGGCCACCGCAGGGCCAGGCCACCGAGCCCAGTGGGGCCATAAAATGACCCGCCGGGTGGCCGTCACCGGCACCGGTGTGGTCGCTCCCGGCGGCATCGGAGCGACGGCGTTCTGGGATCTTCTGTCGGCCGGCCGCACCGCGACCCGCGGCATCTCCCTGTTCGACCCGGCGGGCCTGCGCTCGCGCATCGCCGCCGAGTGCGACTTCGACCCGTTCGAACACGGCCTGGACGCGGAGCTGTGCCAACGTGCCGACCGTTACGTCCAGTTCGCCGTGGTCGCCGCCGCGGAGGCGGTCCGCGACTCCGGACTCGACACCGGCGCCGGCGACCCCTGGCGCACGGCGGTCTCGCTGGGCAGCGCGGTCGGCGGCACCACCCGGCTGGAACACGACTACGTGCTGGTCAGCGAAGGCGGCCGGCGGTGGGACGTGGACCACGAGAAGGCCGGGCCCCAGCTGCACACGGCGTTCCAGCCGAGCACCCTCGCCTCGGTCGTCGCCGAGCGGTTCGACGCCCGGGGCCCGGTGCAGACCGTCTCCACCGGCTGCACCTCCGGGCTCGACGCGGTCGGCTACGCCTTCCACACCATCGCGGAGGGCCGGGCCGACGTCTGCATAGCGGGGGCGTCGGACTCGCCGATCTCCCCGATCACGATGGCCTGCTTCGACGCCATCAAGGCGACGTCGCCCCACAACGACGACCCCGAGCACGCCTCCCGGCCGTTCGACGCCCATCGCGACGGCTTCGTGATGGGCGAGGGCGCGGCCGTGCTCGTGCTCGAGGAGTACGAGCACGCGCGGGCCCGCGGCGCGGAGATCCTCTGCGAGATCAGCGGCTACGCCACCTACGGCAACGCCTACCACATGACCGGTCTGACCAGTGAGGGGCTGGAGATGGCCCGGGCGATCGACACCACGCTCGACCAGGCCCGCATCGACCCCACACTGGTCGACTACGTCAACGCGCACGGCTCCGGCACGCGGCAGAACGACCGGCACGAGACGGCCGCCGTGAAGCGGTCCCTGGGGGCGCACGCCTACGACACGCCCATGAGCTCCATCAAGTCGATGGTGGGGCACTCGCTGGGCGCGATCGGCGCGATCGAGGTGGTCGCCTGCGTCCTCGCGCTGAAGCACCAGGTGGTGCCGCCCACGGCGAACTACGAGACCCCCGACCCGGAGTGCGACCTGGACTACGTGCCGCGCACCGCACGCCCGCGGAAGCTGAACCATGTGCTCTCCGTCGGCAGCGGGTTCGGCGGCTTCCAGTCCGCGGTGCTGCTGTCCGGGCCGGGCGGGAGGACACGATGAGCAATCGGCGTTCCCGGCGCGCGGCCGTCACCGGTATCGGTGTGATCGCGCCCAACGGACTGCGGACCGACGCCTACTGGAAGTCCGTGAGCGAGGGCCTCTCCGTGCTGGACCTGATCGGCCGGGAGGGCTGTGCCCACCTGCCGCTGCGGGTGGCGGGCGAGGTCCGGGCCTTCGACCCGGCGGCCCTCATCGAGGACCGGTTCCTGGTGCAGACCGACCGGTTCAGCCACTTCGCGATGGCCGCGGCCGCCCTCGCCCTGGACGACGCCGGCCTCGGCGGTGATCCCGCGGAGCCGTTCTCGATCGGCGTGGTCACCGCCGCGGGATCGGGCGGCGGCGAGTTCGGCCAGCGCGAGCTGCAGAAACTGTGGGGCAAGGGTTCCAAGTTCGTCGGTCCCTACCAGTCGATCGCCTGGTTCTACGCCGCGAGCACCGGCCAGATATCCATCCGCGGCGGCCTCAAGGGGCCGTGCGGGGTGGTGGCGAGCGACGAGGCGGGCGGTCTGGACTCCCTCGCGCACGCGAGCCGGGCGGTGCGGCGCGGCACCGACGTCATGGTCGTGGGGGCCGCGGAGGCGCCGCTGGCCCCGTACTCGATGGTCTGCCAGCTCGGCTACCCCGAGCTCAGCACCCTCGACGACCCCGACCGCGCCTACCGTCCGTTCACCGAGAAGGCGTGCGGCTTCGTGCCCGCCGAGGGCGGCGCGCTGCTCATCGTCGAGGACGAGGAGCGGGCCCGGACCCGCGGGGTGCCGGTGCGGGCCGTCGTGGCCGGCCACTCCGCCACGTTCACCGGGGCCTCCCGCTGGGCGGAGTCCCGGGAGGGCCTGGCCCGCGCGATCCGCGGTGCCCTGGACGAGGCGGACTGCGCCCCGGAGGAGATCGACGTCGTGTTCGCCGACGCCATGGGCGTCCCCGAGGCCGACCGCGCCGAGGCGCTGGCGATCTCCGACGCCCTGGGCGCGCACGGCACCCGCGTGCCGGTCACGGCGCCCAAGACGGGCATCGGCCGTGCCTACTGTGCGGCGCCCGTGCTGGACACGGTGGCCGCGGTGCTCGCCATGGAACACGGTCAGGTGCCCCCGACGCCCAACGTGTTCGACATCTGCCACGACCTCGACCTGGTGACGTCGCGCGCTCGTCCCGCCGAGCTGCGCACCGCCCTGGTCCTCAGCAGGGGACTGATGGGCTCCAACGCGGCGCTGGTCGTGCGCCGCGGTGACGATTCCGCCCGTTAGGACCGGGCGGGGAAGGAGCAGACACCCATGATCACCTCCGAAGTGACCTTCGACGAGCTGGCCTCGCTGATGAAGCAGGCGGCCGGCATCACCGTCGACCCCCAGGAACTGAAGCGCTCGGCGGAGTCCCCCTTCGACGTCTTCGGTCTCGACTCGCTCGGCCTGCTCGGCATCGTCGGCGAGCTGGAGAACCGGTACGGCCAGTCGCTCCCCCCCGACTCGGAGCGCTGCCGCACGCCCCGGGAGTTCCTGGACCTCGTCAACAGCACCCTCACGGCTGGAGCCTGAACGTGGCCGGACACACCGAGAACAGCATCACCATCGACGCTCCCTTCGACCTCGTGTGGGAGATGACCAACGACCTGGAGAACTGGCCGCGGCTGTTCAGCGAGTACGCGTCCGTGGAGATCCTCTCCCGTGAGGGCGCCACGACGAGGTTCCGGCTGACCATGCACCCGGACGAGAACGGCAAGGTGTGGAGCTGGGTGTCGGAGCGCACCCCGGACCGCGAGAGGCGGACCGTCCGCGCCCGCCGGGTCGAGACGGGCCCGTTCGCCCACATGGACATCGTGTGGGACTACGCGGAGCTGCCGGGCGGTGTCCGGATGCGCTGGACGCAGGACTTCGCGATGAAGCCCGACGCCCCGGTCGACGACGACTGGATGACGGAGAACATCAACCGCAACTCCCGTACGCAGATGGCCCTCATCCGGGACCGGATCGAGCAGGCCGCCCGCGACAGCGAGAGCGCGTCCGTCGCGTCCTCGCGCTGAGCACCGGTCCAGGGAAGGACACCCGATGCACCACGCCCTCATCGTCGCCCGGATGAAGCCCGGTTCCGCGCCGCACATCGCCGACGTGTTCGCCGCCTCCGACCGGGGTGAGCTCCCCCACCTGGTCGGTGTCGGCCGGCGCAGCCTCTTCCAGTTCGGCGACGACGTGTACCTGCACCTCATCGAGTCCGAGCAGGACCCCGCGCCGGCGATCGCGAAGGTGGCGGGACACCCCGAGTTCCGCAGGATCAGCGAGCGGCTGGAGGCGTACGTCAGCCCGTACGACCCGGCCACGTGGCGGAGTCCGAAGGACGCCATGGCGCAGTGCTTCTACCGCTGGGAGCGGAGCGCCGGCTCCTGAGCGGGCGGCCCCCGAAACCCCGAGGCCGCCGGTCCCGCGTCAGTCGCGGAGCCGGCGGCCTCGGGGTTGTCGGCGTCTTCGGTCAGCCGGGGACGGTGCACTCGAAGGCGTGCAGATAGGCGTTGACCGGGTGGACGGCGTCGATGACCAGGCCCGCGTCGGTCAGCCGGTCGACCATGCTCTGCCGGGTGTGCTTGGCGCCGCCGACGTTGAGGAGCAGCAGCAGGTCCATGGCGGTGGTGAACCGCATCGAGGGGGTGTCGTCGACGAGGTTCTCGATGACGACGACGCGGGCTCCGGGCCGTGCCACCGCGCGGACGTTGCCGAGCACCCTGCGGGTGCTGTCGTCGTCCCACTCCAGGACGTTCTTGATGATGTACACGTCCGCCCGGACGGGGACCTCCTCTCGGCAGTCCCGGGCCACGGTCTCGACCCGGTCGGCGAGCGCGCCGCCCTCGCGCAGCCGGGGGTCGGCGTTCTCGACGACGCCCGGCAGGTCGAGCAGGGTGCCGTGGAGGTGGGGGTGCTTCTCCAGGAGGCCGGCCAGGACGTGGCCCTGGCCGCCCCCGATGTCCGCCACCGAGGAGGCGTCGTCCAGGTCGAGCAGCCGGGCCACGTCCCGTGCGGACTGCTCGCTGGAGGTCGTCATGGCCCGGTTGAACACGTGGGCGGACTCGGGGGCCGACTCGTTGAGGTAGGTGAAGAACTCCTGGTCGTACACGTCCTCGAAGACGCTCCGGCCGGAGCGCACCGCCTCGTCGAGGTGCGGCCAGACGTTCCAGGTCCACGGTTCGGTGCACCACAGGGCGATGTACCGCAGGCTGTGCGGGTCGTCCTCACGCAGCAGCCGGGACATCTCGGTGTGCTCGAAGGTGCCGTCGGGGTTCTCGGTGAAGACGCCCTGGCAGGACAGGGCGCGCAGCAGCCGCCGCAGGGTGTGCGGCTGGGTCTTCACCGCCGTCGCCAAGTCGTCGACGGTCATGGGGGCGTCGTCCAGCGCGTCCGCCACGCCCAGGCGGACGGCCGCGCGTACGGCGGCGGCACACGCCGCCCCGAAAACGAGCTCCCGCAGCCGCATGGGCGGCGGGGGAGCCTGATCAACGGTGGTCATCCGTTGCCTCGCTTCTGCTGTCGTGCAGTCGGTGGGGGGTGAGGTGGTGCGGGGGGGTCAGCACATGCCCGCGGGCTCGGAGAGCGTGCAGGTGTTGCGGCTGAACGTGTTGTTCCCGGTGGTGTCCCGGTCGGCCAGGTCGGCCGGGCTGTTGCCGGTGAGCAGGTTGTCGCGGATCTCGTTGCGCTCGTTGGGGGCGCCGACGAGGCTCGTGAAGAGCACGATGCCGCCGGAGAGCGGGGACGTGCCCGTGTTGTCCTCGACCCGGTTGTAGGCGACCAGCGTCTTCTCGGCGCCGGTGAGGACGATGCCCGAGCCCTGCAGGAAGGGCAGCCGGGGCGTCTTGGGGCAGTACTTGTTGTTGGCGTGGACGTAGTTGCGGGTGACGCTCAGGGCGCCGGCGCGCGGCTTGGTCTCGTCGCCGACCACGAACACGGCGGCGCAGTTGCCGGTGGCCTCGTTGCGGTCGACGACCAGGTTCCGCAGCCGGCGGACGGTGACGCCGACGCGGTTGTCGGCCGTCCGGTTGTAGCGGATCACGGTCCTCCCCGCGTCCCGGGCGCCTTCCTCGGTGTCCACGGTGTTGGCGACGAACAGTCCGGCGTCGCCGTTCTTCCGGGCGACGTTGTGACTGAGCACGCTGTGCACGGAGCGTTCCTCGGCGATGCCCCACTGGCCGTTCTTCTCCGCCATCACGTACCGGACCTCGAGCCCGTCGGTGCCGGTGGCCCACAGCCCGTTCTTGGCGAACCCGCGTACCGTCAGCGACCGTACGGTGACGTCCTTGAGGGGTTTCTTGTCGGTGCCGGTGACACAGATGCCGTGGCCGGCCCTGGCGCAGGCGTTCTTGCTCCCGGCGGCGTTCGCGGCGGGCACCAGCACGGTGCGGCCGGCGCCGTGGCCGCGCAGGGTCAGGTCCGGAACCTTGACGACGACGCTCTGCCGGTAGGTGCCGGGGGCCAGGAGGACGGTGTCCCCCGGCTCCGCGGCGTCCACGGCCTTCTGGATCGACTGGCCGGGCTGTACCCGGTGCACGGTCGGGTGGTGGACCGACGGTGCGGCGCCCAGCCCCGCGGCCACGGCGGCGGCGGTGCAGGCGAGAAGGGCGATGTGTCGTTTGTTCATGAGCCGAAGCTATGAGCGGGGGTTGGGCCCCGCCACCGGTGATCACCCAGGTGGGCCGGGGCCCCCGCCCGACGGGTGATCACCCGTCGGGCCCGTCCTCCGGAACGCCGGACGGGGCCGCCCGCCGTCGTGCGGCGGGCGGCCCCGTCCCTTGCTCCCGGGTCCTGCCGGCCGGGTCGCGGCTCAGGCGACCGGGGTCGCCCGGTCCTTGTCCGGCGCGTCGTCGGCGGCGGACTCCTCGGCGAGGCGTTCCATGCCGCTGGTGGTCTTCAGCGGCTTCTCCTTCAGGAACACGACGGCGATCAGGGCGAGGAAGGCGAACGGCGTGGCGATGAGGAACAGGTCGGCCGTGGCGACGCCGTAGGCGTGCTCGACGACGGCCCGCATCGGCTCGGGCAGGGCGGACATGTCCGGCACGCTGCTCTCGCCCGAGCCCTCGCCGGCCGGCACGGTGACGCCCGCGTCCTTGAGGCCCTCGGTCATCTCGCTGGTGACCCGGTTGGCGAGGATCGCGCCGAGCACGCTGGTGCCGATGGTGCCGCCCATGCTGCGGAAGAAGGACAGCACGGAGGTCGCGGCGCCCAGTTCGGCGGCGGGCACGTCGTTCTGGGCGGCGAGCACCAGGTTCTGCATCAGCATGCCGACGCCGACGCCGAGCACCGCCATGTAGAGGCTGAGCAGGGCGAAGGGGGTGTCGACGCCGATCGTGGAGAGCAGCGCGAGCCCGACGGTCATGACGACCGCGCCCGCCACCAGGTACCGCTTCCACTTGCCGGTGCTGCTGATCACCTGTCCGGCGACGGTGGACGACACCAGCAGGCCCAGGATCATCGGCAGGCTCATCAGACCGGCGACGGTCGGCGACTTGCCCAGGGAGACCTGGAAGTACTGCGAGAGGAAGACGGTCCCGCCGAACATGGCGACACCGACCAGGAGGCTGGCGACGGTGGTCAGCGTCACCGTGCGGTTGCGGAAGATGCCGAGCGGGATGACCGGCTCGGGGGCGCGGGTCTCGACGACGACCGCGGCGGCCAGCACCAGCACGCCGCCGCCCACGAGCGCGGCGGTCTGCCAGGACACCCAGTCGAAGTCGTTGCCCGCCAGCGACACCCAGATGAGCAGCGCGCAGACGCCGGCGACGATCAGGAAGGCGCCGAGCCAGTCGATCCGCGCCTCACGCCGGGTGGTGGGCAGCCGCAGGGTGCGCTGGAGCAGGGCGATGGCGAGCAGGGCGAAGGGCACGCCGATGAAGAAGCACCAGCGCCAGCCCAGCCAGGAGGTGTCGACCAGCACACCGCCGACCAGCGGTCCGGCCACGGTGCCCACCGCGAAGACGGCGCCGAAGATGCCGGCGTACTTGCCCAGTTGGCGGGGCGGGATGATGGAGGCCATCACGACCTGCGCGAGGGCGGTCAGACCGCCGGCGCCGATGCCCTGCACGACCCGGCTGAAGATCAGCAGGCCGACGCCGTGGGAGAAGCCCGCCAGCAGCGAGCCGATGACGAACATGCCCAGCGAGAGCTGGAGCAGCAACTTCTTGTTGAAGAGGTCGGACAGCTTGCCCCACAGGGGCACCGTCGCCGTCATGGCCAGCAGTTCGGAGGTGACGACCCAGGTGTACGAGGACTGGCTGGCGCCCAGGTCGGCGATGATCGTGGGGAGCGCGTTGGCCACGACGGTGCCGGCCAGGATCGCGACGAACATGCCGGCCATCAGGCCGGACATGGCCTGGAGTATCTGCCGGTGGTTCATGGAGGTTTCGGACACGGCGGCGGGCGCCGGGGGTGAGCTCACGGGATCTCTTTCGGGTGATGGTCGAACGGTCACGCGCGGGCGGACGCCGGCGGGTGCCGGCGCGCTCACGGGCGCGGAACGGACAGCGGGGGCGGCTGCCGCGGCCGGGGGCCGGGCGGCCGGGGCGGGGCCTACGCGGAAGGTGCGGGGAGGCCGGCGGCGAGGAGGGCGAACACCTCCCGGAAGACGTCGGGGAAGGCGGCTTCCTCCTGCCGGGCGTACCAGTGCTCCACGCTGACGCGCACCGCCGTGCCCGCCACCGCGGCCAGCAGCCGCGGGTAGAGGTCGAGCGCGCCGCGCCGTTCCTCGTCGGTCGCGGAGGCGGGCGGGGGCCCGGCGGCC
>NZ_JBEORT010000017.1:66786-86479 GCF_040302425.1 Streptomyces sp. NPDC126497 | reverse complement strand
GGTTAAACAAAAAACAGGTAGCGATAGCTTCGAGAGCTTTAATGGCCTGGCAAAACGGAATCCGTTTCTGGCCGCGCAGGCCGGTCCGGCCGTGCTGCTGGAGGGGCTGCGCGCGATGGGGTTCGCGCCGGCCGCCGAGTCGGCGGAGGGCGATGTGGTGATCGCCCGGGCCGACGCCCACCGCACCCCGCCGCGCACCCCTCCCGCACCGGTCCCGGAGGGGCCCCCGGTCCTCGACGAGGCCCTGCTCGCGGCGGCGCTCCGCGCCGTCCGCGCCGGTGACCTCGCCTCCACCGCCCCACGGGAGCCGGGGGACGGGGAGGAGCCGGGGGACGGGGAGCCGCCCCGTACGAGCGCCGCGGAGACCCTCGCCACCCTGCAGGCCGCCGTCCTCACGGGGGAGACGCTGTGGATCGGCTACGTCGACGCCGAAGGCGGCGCCGGCCGGCGCGTCATCGCCCCGGTCCGGGTCGAGGGCGGCTTCGTCACGGCGTACGACCACACCGCGGACGAGGTCCGTACGTATCCGCTGCACAGGATCACGGGGGTCGCGGAGCTCGCGGAGGACGAGGGCTGACCCGTCCGGGTGTACGGCGGGGTTCATGCGCGCCGCGCCGGGCCGTTCCCCCCGACGAGCGAGGTTGCGGGCGGGCGCGCATCCCGCGGCGGGCCGTTGGGCAGCCACCGGGTGTCCCGAACGGGCCCGGAGACCACCGCGGTCCACGCGCCCGGGGCAGAGAGGAAGTCCGCGTTCCGACCCGTTTCCCGTTTCTCGCGGGCCGGTCCCCCGTCCCGGGGGCCGGCCCGTCTCCGTGGGGAGGGAGGCGCCGCCGGTGAAGGGCCTCGCGCCGCCCGCGCCGAAGCGGTCCGCCCCGCCCGGGACCGTGAGCGCGCGCGATCAGGCAAACTGGAGGTTTGGCCGTGCAGTGCCCGTGCCGAGCCCGTCGCAGAAAGGCAGCCGCGCGTGAATGGTCCGCTCATCGTCCAGTCCGACAAGACCCTGCTCCTCGAAGTCGACCACGAGCAGGCGGACGACTGCCGCCGGGTCATCGCCCCGTTCGCCGAGCTGGAGCGGGCGCCCGAGCACATCCACACCTACCGGGTGACCCCGCTCGGCCTGTGGAACGCGCGGGCGGCCGGCCACGACGCCGAGCAGGTCGTGGACGCGCTGGTGCAGTACAGCCGCTACCCGGTGCCGCACGCGCTGCTGGTCGACATCGCCGACACCATGGACCGCTACGGCCGGCTCAGCCTGGTCAAGCACCCGGCGCACGGCCTCGTCCTCACCACCACCGACCGCCCGGTCCTGGAGGAGGTGCTGCGCTCCAAGCGGATCGCCCCGCTGGTCGGCGCCCGCATCGACCCCGACACGGTGGTCGTGCACCCCTCGGAGCGCGGGCAGATCAAGCAGACGCTGCTGAAGCTGGGCTGGCCGGCCGAGGACCTCGCCGGATACGTGGACGGCGAGGCGCACCCCATCGAGCTGCGCGAGGACGGGTGGTCGCTGCGCCCGTACCAGAAGCAGGCCGTGGAGAACTTCTGGCACGGCGGCTCCGGCGTCGTCGTCCTGCCCTGCGGCGCCGGCAAGACGCTGGTCGGCGCCGCGTCGATGGCGCAGGCGAAGTCGACCACGCTGATCCTGGTCACCAACACCGTCTCGGCCCGCCAGTGGAAGCACGAGCTGGTGAAGCGGACCTCGCTGACCGAGGACGAGATCGGCGAGTACAGCGGCACGAAGAAGGAGATCCGGCCCGTCACCATCGCCACCTACCAGGTGCTGACGACGAAGCGGAAGGGGATCTACCCCCACCTGGAGCTGTTCGACTCCCGGGACTGGGGCCTGATCGTCTACGACGAGGTGCACCTGCTGCCCGCCCCCGTCTTCAAGTTCACCGCCGATCTCCAGGCCCGGCGGCGCCTCGGCCTCACGGCGACCCTGGTCCGCGAGGACGGCCGCGAGTCGGACGTGTTCTCGCTGATCGGCCCGAAGCGGTTCGACGCGCCGTGGAAGGAGATCGAGGCGCAGGGCTACATCGCCCCGGCCGACTGCGTCGAGGTGCGGGTCAGCCTCACCGAGTCCGAGCGGCTGGCGTACGCGACGGCGGAACAGGAGGAGAAGTACCGGTTCTGCTCGACGACGGCGACCAAGCGGAGGGTGACGGAGGCGATCGTCCGGCGGTTCGCGGGGCAGCAGATCCTCGTCATCGGGCAGTACATCGACCAGCTCGACGAGCTGGGCGAGCACCTGGACGCGCCGGTGATCAAGGGCGAGACGTCCAACGCCCAGCGGGAGAAGCTGTTCGACGCGTTCCGGGAGGGCGAGATCAACGTCCTGGTGGTGTCCAAGGTCGCGAACTTCTCGATCGACCTGCCGGAGGCCACGGTCGCCATCCAGGTGTCGGGCACCTTCGGGTCGCGGCAGGAGGAGGCGCAGCGGCTCGGCCGGGTGCTCCGCCCCAAGGCCGACGGGCACCAGGCCCACTTCTACTCCGTGGTCGCCCGGGACACCGTCGACCAGGACTTCGCGGCGCACCGCCAGCGGTTCCTGGCGGAACAGGGGTACGCGTACCGGATCGTGGACGCGGACGAGCTGCTGGCCGAGAGCTGACCGGCGGGGCGCGCACGCGCCCGGCGGCGGACGGCCCGGGACGCCGCCGGGGCGGCGCGCGCCGACGCGGTGTCGGTGCGTGCCGCCCCGGGGCGGGACGCGGCCCCCTCCCTCAGGGAGTTCACTTCGGGTCCTTGGCGAACGTGGCGGCCGACCAGAGGTAGCCGAGCACCGTCAGGCCCAGGCACCAGGCCACCGCCAGCCACCCGTCGTGGCCGATCTCCGTGCCGAGCAGCAGCCCGCGCAGGGTCTCGATGGCGGGTGTGAAGGGCTGGTACTCGGCGATCGGCTGGAACCAGCCCGGCATCCCGTCGACCGGGACGAAGGCGCTGGACAGCAACGGCAGCAGGATCAGCGGCATCGCGTTGTTGCCGGCCGCCTCGGCGTTCGGGCTGACCAGCCCCATGCCGACGGCGATCCAGGTGAGCGCCAGGGCGAACAGCACGAGCAGTCCGAACGCGGCCAGCCACTCCAGGGCCGTGGCGTCCGTGGAGCGGAAACCGACGGCCACGCCCACGGCGCCGACCAGGAGCACGCTCGCGACCGACTGCAGCACGCTGCCGACGACGTGCCCGATGAGCACGGAGCCCCGGTGGATCGCCATCGTGCGGAAGCGGGCGATGATGCCCTCGGTCATGTCCATGGAGACGGAGACGGCGGTGCCGACGGTGGTGGAGCCGACGGTCATCAGCAGCACGCCCGGCACGAGGTAGGCGATGTAGGCGGAGCGGCCGACTCCGCCCATGCCCGCGCTCATCACGTCCCCGAAGACGTAGACGAAGAGCAGCAACAGCATGACCGGCGTGAGCAGCAGGTTCAGGGTGAGCGACGGGTAGCGCCGGGCGTGCAGGAGGTTGCGGCGCAGCATCGTGGACGAGTCGCGCACGGCCAGGGCGAGGGTGCTCATCGGACGTCCTCCTCGGACGGGGCGGGGACGGCGGCGCCGCCGGTCAGGGCGAAGAACACGTCGTCGAGGTCGGGGGTGTGCACGGTCAGCCCGTCCGCCTCGACGCCGGCGGTGTCGAGCCGGTCGAGGACGGCGCGCAGCTCGCGCTGGCTGCCGCCGCTGGGGATCTGCAGGGCGAGGGCGTCGTCGTCCCGGGAGGCCCCGGGCAGGGCGGAGGCGGCGGACCGGTAGGCGGCCGGGTCGGTGAAGCGGAGCCGGACGTGTCCGCCGGGGACGAGGCGCTTGAGCTCGTCGGCGGTGCCCTCGGCGGCGATCCTCCCGTCGTGGAGCACGGCGATGCGGTCGGCGAGTTCGTCGGCCTCCTCCAGGTACTGGGTGGTGAGGAGGACGGTGACGCCGCCGGTGACGAGCTCGCGGATGATCTGCCACATGGTGTGGCGGGAGCGCGGGTCGAGGCCGGTGGTCGGCTCGTCGAGGAAGATGATCCGCGGGTCGCCGACCAGGGTCATGGCGATGTCGAGGCGGCGCTTCATGCCGCCGGAGTAGGTGGAGGCGGGCTTCTTCGCCGCCCCGGTGAGGTCGAACCGCTCCAGCAGTTCGGCGGTGACCCGCCGCCCCTGCGCGCGGGAGAGGTGGTGCAGGTCCGCCATCAGGAGCATGTTCTCCTCGCCGGTGATCAGGCCGTCCACGGCGGAGAACTGGCCGGTGACCCCGATCGCGGCCCGCACGGCCCGGGGGTCGGTGGCGAGGTCGTGGCCGCCGACCCGCAGGTCGCCGGCGTCCGCGGTGACGAGGGTGGAGAGGATCTTGACGACGGTGGTCTTGCCGGCGCCGTTCGGGCCGAGCAGGGAGAAGATCGTTCCTTCCGGGACGGTCAGGTCGACGCCGTCGAGCACGACCTTGTCGCCGTAGGACTTGCGCAGCCCGTTCGCCGCGATGGCCAAGCCGGTCATGGGGTTCTCCTTCACGGGTTCACAGGCTGCGGGCGGTGATGTCGCCGTGGGCGGTGGTCGCGTGGACGGCCAGGCCGGCGGCGGCGCCGTCGGTGTTGCCGAGCGTGTTGCGGACCCGGCCGTAGCCGGTGCCGGCGTCCAGGGAGGCGGAGACCCCGCGGGCGGCGCCGACGGAGATGTCGCCGTGCTCGGTGCGCAGCGTCACCGTGCCGCGCCGGGCCTCGGTGACGCGGATGTCGCCCTTCTGGGTGCTGATCTCGGCGGAGTCGCCCAGGCGGCCGACCGAGACGTCGCCGGCGAGGACGGCGAGGCGGACGCTCGCGGCCTCGTCGAGCTTGACCGGGCCCTGCGCGCCCTCGAAGGCGACGTCGCCGAGCCGGCCGACGCCCCGGAGCTCCGCGGCGGCCGCCTTCGCCTCGACGTGGGAGCCGGCCGGCAACCGGACGGTGACCTCGACGGACCCGGACGGGCCGAGGAGCTGGTTCCCCGCCGGCGGGCCGCCGATCCGCAGGACGCCGTCGCCGTACTCGACCCTGGTCCGCTCCGCCGCCTTCGCGTCGCGGCTCTTCGCGGCGTCCGCGGGCAGGACCTCGACCACGGTGTCGGCCCGGTCGGCGGCGATGAACCGGATGCGGCCGGCGGGGACGTCGAGGACGACCGAGATGGGGGCGGGGGTGTCGAACTGCATCGTGCGCTCCTTCGGGTTGTCGTTTCTGACACTGGAAACGCTACGTTGCGTTCAGAATTGCAACAACTACTTCGTTGCACTCGATCAGTATTCCCGCAGCTCAGAGCAGAGAAATCGTTGCAACGAATCGGAAGGTAACGCAACGGGAAGAGGATCGACCGTTGCAATGAACTGGTGCGAAAGCTATGCTGGCGACATCACGGACCACGAAGGAGACCGCGTTGCCAGGAGGCAGGCTCACCCAGCAGGAGCGCCAGCAGATCGCGACCGGGCTGGCCGACGGGCTCGCCTACGCGGAGATCGCCAGACGCCTCGACCGCCCCACCTCGACGATCACGCGCGAGGTGATGCGCAACGGCGGACCCACCGCCTACCGCGCGGACCTCGCCCACCGCGCCACCGAACGCCGGGCCCACCGGCGCAGGCAGGCCGCGCCGCGGAGGCCGGAGGCGCTCACGGAGGACCACGGCCGCGACCCGGAGGCCGTGCGCGCGTACGAGGAGACGCTCACCACCGTCTTCATAGCGTCGGGCACGCCCAAGATGATGGCCAGGGTCATGGCCTGCCTGACCCTCACCGACACCGGCAGCCTCACCGCCGCCGAACT
Source organism: Streptomyces sp. NPDC126497 (assembly GCF_040302425.1). Classification (NCBI taxonomy): domain Bacteria; kingdom Bacillati; phylum Actinomycetota; class Actinomycetes; order Kitasatosporales; family Streptomycetaceae; genus Streptomyces; species Streptomyces sp. NPDC126497. The sequence continues at coordinate 80,716 of NZ_JBEORT010000017.1, read as the reverse complement.
CGCCCGGCGCCTCCAGGTCAGCCCGGCGTCCGTCTCCAAGGCGGTCACGTTCCTGGAGGGCCAGGGCCTCATCCGCCGGGAACGCGAGGAAGGGCGGCGTGAGCGCTACGGCTTCGACGAGGACATCTGGTACCAGTCGATGATCGCCAGCGCACGGTCCACCGCCCAGGTCGCCGAGACCTCACGGCAGGGCGTCGCCGTCATGGGGCCCGGCACACCGGCCGCCACACGGCTGGAGAACGCCGCCCGCTTCCTCGACTTCGTCGCCGAGACCATGATCCGCGCCACCGAGCAGGCCCGCGAAGTCCTCTTCACGAAGCCCGAAGCGGCCTCGGACGGCACCGCCGGGCCGCGCCCGGACCGCGGGTAGCCGACCGCCCCGTCCACGTGCGGCGGACGCCCGCCTCCTCGCCGTACTCGCCGAGGACGATCACGTCGAAGGCGGCGCCGAGGAAGACCTTCACGGCGCGCAGGGCGTCGCCGGGGCGGTGCGGCCGACCGCCCCGGAACGAGGTCGCGCCGGCCGGCCGCACCGGCGGTGTGCTGGGGTGGAGGGTCGCTGCGCTCATGTCCTCATGGTCGCCCTCCGGCCCCGGGGCGGGCGTCGGCCGGGGGGACCGGTCCGCGGGCCCCGCGCGTACGCCTCCGGGACGACCCGTCCCCCTCGGGCGGGACGGGTCGTCCCCTGGGGGCCGCCGGTCAGCGGCCGATCCCGTCCAGCTCGGCGAGGTCCTGCTCGGACAGTGCGAGGCCCGCGCCGGTGACGTTCTCCCGCAGGTGCGCCACCGACGAGGTCCCCGGGATGAGCAGGATGTTGGGCGACCGGTGCAGCAGCCAGGCCAGGGCGACCGACATCGGTCGGGCGCCGAGCCGGGCGGCCACGGCGGAGAGCGCCGAGGACTGCAGGGGGCTGAAGCCGCCGAGCGGGAAGAACGGCACGTAGGCGATGCCCTGCTCGGCGAGCCGGTCGACGAGGTCGTCGTCCTGGCGGTGGGCGAGGTTGTAGAGGTTCTGCACGCAGACGAACGGGGCGATGGTCCGCGCCTCGTCGATCTGGTCGGCGGTGGCGTTGCTCAGGCCGAGGTGCCGGATCAGGCCCTGCTGCTGGAGCTCGACGAGGGTCTCGTAGGCCTGGGCGAGCGAGCCGGGCTGCGGGCCCTCGGCGTTGCCGAGCCGGAGGTTGACCAGGTCCAGCCGCTCCACGCCGAGGGTCTCGAGGTTGCTGTGGACGGCCCTGCGCAGGTCGTCCGGCTCCCGGGCCGGGGGCCAGCCGCCCCGCGCGTCGCGGACCGCGCCCACCTTGGTCACGATGTGCAGCGAGTCGGGGTAGGGGTGCAGCGCCTCGCGGATCAGCCGGTTGGTGACGTGCGGCCCGTAGGCGTCGGCGGTGTCGATGTGGGTGACGCCGAGACGCACGGCCTCGCGCAGCACCGCGAGCGCGCCGTCGTGGTCGGCCGGCGGCCCCATCACGCCGGGACCGGTCAGCTGCATGGCCCCGTAGCCGAACCGGGTGACGGTCAGGTCGCCCATCGTCCAGGTGCCGCCGGGGAGGGAGGTGGTCGAAGTGCTCATGCCCCCACCGTCCACGCCCCCGGCCGCCCCGCCCAGGTCCCTGCCGATCCTGGGAGTGACAGGGCCAGGGACGGGCGGCCCCGTGCGCCTAGCATGAGGGACATGCCTGAGGAGAACCTGCTCGGTGACTACCTCCGGGCGCGCCGGGAACTGGTGACGCCCGAGGACATCGGGCTGCCGACCCACGGGGTGCGCCGCGTTCCGGGGCTGCGCCGTGAGGAGGTGGCCATGCTCGCCGGCATCAGCTCCGACTACTACCTGCGGCTCGAGCAGGGCCGCGACCGCAACCCGTCGGTGCAGGTCCTCGACGCGCTCGCCCGGGTGCTCCGGCTCGACGACACCGCCACGGGCTACCTCCACCAGCTCGCCGCGCCGCGCCCCCGCACCCGCCGCCGGCCCCGGCGGCGGACCGTTCCGCCGGCCACGGCACAACTGCTCCGGGCGATCGGGCTGCCGGCCTTCGTGACCGACAGGTCCCTCGACGTGATCGCGGCCAATCCGCTCGCCACCGCGCTGGTGCCGGGCGTACGGGTGGGGGAGAACCGGCTCCGGTCGTTCTTCCTCGACCCCGCCGAGCAGGCGCTGCACACGGACTGGGCCCACACGGCGGCCCGGTGCGTCGCCGCCTTCCGCAGACGCCTCGGGTCCGACGTCGACGACCCGCGGGTCGTCCGGATCGTCGGCGAACTGTCCCTGGCCAGCGAGGAGTTCCGGCGGGTGTGGGCACGCCACGACGTCCGTCCGTCGGGCAACGGGACGATCGGGATGAACCATCCGCAGGTCGGCCGGCTGAACCTCACCATGTCCAAACTGGACGTCGACGGCCCCGACGGGATGACGCTCGCGCTCTACCACGCCGAGCCGGGGACCGAGGACGCCGAGCGGCTCGCCCTGCTCGCCTCGCTGACCACGGGACCGGGGCGGCGGCCGGTCGACGTGCCCGGCGTGCGGGAGGCGGACGGTTCGCCCCGTACGAGCTGACCGGCGCGGCCACGGGCGTGCCCGCCGCGCCCGCCTCCGTGGGGCGGACAAACCGTTTGGACCGCACCGGCCCCGCGTCCTAGAATCTCCGCTCCTGCCCGCCTCCCCTCACGGAGCGCCGCCGTCCGGACGGAAACCGGCCGGCATTTCGCCGCAGCAGCCAGCAGCAGGTCCCCCGGAGGCACCCCCTTGTCCGCGTCCACGCCGGTAGACGAGCCCGTAGACGGCCCCACGACCACCCCCGCGGACGATCCGCTCGCCCGCGAACGCTCCCACCTCGCCGCGTCCCGCTCCGCCCTGCGCGCCATGCGCGAGGACGTCGAGGCCCTCGACATCAGCGACGTCACCGCGAACTGGGTCAACGCGGCCGTCCTGGAACGCCAGATCGAGGAGCGCGTCAAGGCGCTGGCCGACCTCAGCGACACCCCGCTGTTCTTCGGCCGCCTCGACTACCTGCACTCCCCCGGCGCCGAGCGGGCGGAGGGTGCGGAGGGGGAACGCTTCTACGTCGGGCGCCGGCACGTGCACGACGCGGACGGCGACCCGATGGTGATCGACTGGCGTGCGCCGGTGTCCCAGCCGTTCTACCGGGCGTCCAGGAAGGACCCGCAGGACATCGCGCTGCGCCGCCGCTTCGGCTACACCGGTGGCGACCTCACCGCCTACGAGGACGAGCACCTCTCCGACCCCACCGAGGCGGCCACCACGAGCAAGCTGCTCCAGCAGGAGATCGAGCGCCCGCGCGTCGGCCCGATGCGGGACATCGTCGCCACCATCCAGCCCGAGCAGGACGAGATCGTACGGTCCGGGCTGTCCGGCAGCGTGTGCGTGCAGGGAGGACCGGGGACCGGGAAGACGGCCGTCGGCCTGCACCGGGTCGCCTACCTCCTCTACGCCCACCGCGAGCGGCTGGCCCGCACCGGCACGCTGGTCGTCGGCCCGAACCGGTCCTTCCTGCACTACATCGAGCAGGTGCTGCCGGCCCTGGGCGAGCTGACGGTCGCGCAGGCCACGGTGGACGACCTGGTGGCGCACGTGGAGGTGCGCGGGACGGACGAGGCGCCGGCGGCGGTGGTCAAGGGCGACGCCCGCATGGCACAGGTGCTGCGCAGGGCCCTCTACTCCCACGTCACGATGCCCGCCGAACCGGTCGTCGTCGTGCGCGGCTCACGCCGCTGGCGGGTCCCGGCGTACGAACTGGAGGAGATCGTCCGGCAGTTGCTGGAGCGCGACATCCGCTACGGCGCCGCCCGCGAGGCCCTCCCGCAGCGCATCGCGCACGCCGTGCTGGTGCAGATGGAGCGGGCGGGCGAGGCGCCGGACGACAGGGTCCAGGACGCGGTGGCCCGCAACGCGGCGGTGAAGGCGGCGGTGAAGGCGGTCTGGCCGGCGGTCGATCCGGCGAAGCTGGTGCTGCGGCTGCTGGGCGAAGCGGAGTTCCTGGCGGAGCACGCGGAGGGACTGCTCGACGAGCAGGAGCAGAAGACGATCCTGTGGACGAAGCCCGCCCGCTCGGTGAAGTCGGCGAAGTGGTCGGCGGCGGACGCCGTGCTGATCGACGAGGCGGCCGACCTGATCCGGCGCACGCACTCCCTCGGACACGTGGTGCTCGACGAGGCGCAGGACCTCTCCCCCATGCAGTACCGGGCGGTGGGCCGCCGCTGCACCACCGGCTCGGCGACCGTCCTGGGCGACCTGGCGCAGGGCACCACCCCGTGGGCGACCCGCAGCTGGGAGGAGGCCCTGACCCACCTGGGCAAGCGGGACGCGGTGATCGAGGAGCTGACGGCCGGCTTCCGCGTCCCGACGGACGTCATCGCCTACGCCTCCCGGCTGCTCCCGCACATCGCGCCGGGCCTGACCCCGGTGGTGTCGATCCGCGAGAACCCGGGCCTCTTCGAGGTCCGCCCGGCCGGGGGGACGGGCGACGTGGTCGCCGCGTGCCGCGAACTCCTGCGCAACGAGGGCTCGGTGGGCCTGATCGCGGCGGACGCCCGTGTCCCGGAACTGGCCGGGGCGCTGACGGCGGCGGGGATCGCGTACGTCGCCCCCGGCGAGGAGACGACCCGTGCCACCCGCCTGACCCTGGTCCCGGCCTCCCTGGCGAAGGGCCTGGAGTACGACTACGTGGTCCTGGACGAACCCCGGGCGGTGGTCGACGCCGAGCCCGACGAACGCACCGGCCTCCGCCGCCTGTACGTGGCCCTCACCCGAGCGGTCTCCGGCCTCGTCGTCACCCACACGGCCCCCCTGCCGGACCAGCTGACGTAACCGCCGCCGCTCCCGCGGGCAGTCGTGCCGCAGGGCGATGGGGGTCCCCCCGCTCGAGCGAAGCCGAGAGTGGGGGAGGGTGGGCGCGGACGGCACCCCGCAAGCGCCGGGCCGCGCGACCCACCCCCGCCCAGCGGCAACCCCGCTCAGCATGAAGCCCGGCGCCAAGGGAGCGAACGCTCAGCCCTCCAGCGCCCGCCGCCACTCCGCGACGGCCTCCGCCGAGACCGGCCCGCCCCAGCCCTCCGGCCGCGCCGCTCCCCCGATGTGGAAGGCGTCGACCCCGGCCTTCAGCAACAACGGCACGTGGTCCAGCCGCAACCCGCCCCCCACCAGCAACTGCTGCTCGTACCCCGGCTCCCCCCGCCGCCCCGCCTCCGCGAGCAGCGTCGGCAGGCCCGCGTCGACCCCCTCGGCCGCCCCGGCCGTCAGGTAGGTGTCCAGCCCGGGGAAGTCCGCGAGCTGCTTGCGCAGCGCGGCCCGGTCGGCGGCCCGGTCGACGGCCCGGTGGAACGTCCACCGGCACCCCTCCAGCTCCCGGGCGACCCGCTCCACCGCCTCCAGGTCCACCCCGCCGTCCGGGGCGAGGAACCCGAGCACGAACTCCTGCGCCCCGGCCGCGCGCATCTCGCCCGCGGCGCCCACCAGCCGGTCGACGTCGCCCGCCGCGAACCCGTCCGCCAGCCGCAGCATCACCCGTACCGGGAGGTCCACGGCCGCCCGGATCCCCGCGACGGTCGCCGCCGTCGGCGTCAGCCCGTCCGCCGCCATGTCGGTCACCAGCTCGAGACGGTCCGCACCTCCGGCCTGGGCGGCCACCGCGTCCTCGGCGTCGAGGGCGATCACCTCCAGGACTGCACGCTTGCTCATGGGACCCCATTCGTCGGGCTCGGTCGGCTGCTCCAGGACAGATCTGTCCACTACAGGTCTAGTCCAATCCAACCCTACGCCCTGCCCCGCCGCTCACCCCCCGAAGATGTTCAGCTCCGCCGCCTCCACCCCGGCCAGCTCGTACGCGGCCCCGTCCACCGGGCGCCCCGCGTACAGCCGTACGAGCGTCGGCCCGTCGCCGAGGTAGCGGGCCGGGGGACGCTCCCCCGTGGTGCCGCCCAGCCGCAGCGGCTCGTCGGCGTCGTCGAGGTCGGCGTGCAGGGGGAGGTGCCCCGCGCGGCACGTGACCTGCGCCAGCAGCTCCAGCGCGTACGGCAGTCCCGCGCCCGCGTACGCGCCCTGCTCCCCGAGCGCGACCCGTACGTCCCCGGCGTGCACCCACTCGCCCAGCGCGAGCTTGTCCAGCGCCCCGCCCGCCTTGGCGATCAGCGGTCCGGCCCCGGTCATCCCGCGCTCCAGCTCGTCCAGGACCCGGGCGGTCGTCCACCCGGCCCGCTCCGCGATGTCCCGCTCGTTGCCCTCGGGCGAGAACACCCCTTCCTCGAACCGCTGCTCCAGGACCCGGGTGAACGCGGCCGAACAGTGCGCCAGCACGTCCCGCACCGTCCATCCCGGACACGCCGCCACCGGCAGCGCGAAGTCCTCGTCCGCCCTTCCCCGCAGCAGCGGGATCAGCGCGTCCCGCTCGGCGGTCAGCAGTCGCCCGGGCAGCTCGGGGTCTCGTACGTCGTGCACGTCCGCAGGAGTCGTCATGCCGTCCACGCTAGTGCGACGGAGGGCCTGCCGGTGCCCCCCGGCACCGGCAGGCCCTCCTCGGTCATCCGGAAACCGACGCGTCAGAAGGTCAGGCTCCAGGAGTCGATGTAACCGGTGTCGCCCGAGTAGACGTCGGTCACCCGCAGCTGCCAGGTGCCGGACGCCAGGTGGGAGGAGGCGTCGACCGTGTACGTCGCGATGACGTCGTCGGCGCTGTCGTAGGCACTCGTGTTCTTCAGCGTGTACAGGGTGCCGTCGGGAGCGACGAGCTGGACCCGCAGGTCGCCGCGGTAGGTGTGCTTGATGTCCACCGCGACCTGGAGGTCCGAGGGGGCGTGGCCGCTGACGCCGCTCACCTGGATGTTCGAGTAGACGTAGCGGCCGTCACCGTCCGGGACGGTCCAGTTCCCGGAGTTGGTGAAGGTCTTCCCCGCGGGGTCCGGGTCCGGGGTACCGCCGCCGCCGAGGGCGGTGAGGGTGCGCGCCGCGTCGGCGAGGCCGGAACCGCAGCCGCCGCTGCAGGAGCCGGGCAGGGCACGGGCGTTGCCCTTGATGAGCGACTCGACGCGGCTCGGGGTGAGGGAGGGGTCCTTCTCGTACAGCAGCGCGGCGAGGCCGGCGATGTGCGGGGTGGCCATGCTGGTGCCCTGGTAGGCCTCGTAGGTCTCGGCGCCGGGCGTGGTGGCGCTGCCGTTCAGCGTGGAGAGGATGCCGTCGGCCGCGCTGACGGCGGTCTCACCGCCGGGCGCGGTGATGTCGACGATCGAGCCGTAGTTGGAGTAGCTCGCGCGGTTGCCCTCGCGGTCGCTCGCGGCGACGTTGATGACGTCGGAGCAGTTCGCCGGGGTGAAGCCGGAGGCGTTGGCGTTGGAGTTGCCGGCGGCGACGACGACGGTCGTGCCGCGGCCCACCGCGCCGTTGATGGCGTTCTGGGTGACGGTCTGGCAGGACCCGGAGCCGCCGAGGCTGAGGTTGATGACGTCGGCCGGATCGGTGTTGACGGGCACGCCGGGGACGGAACCGCCGGAGGCCCAGACGATGGCGTCGGCGATGTCGGCGGTGCTGCCGCCGCACCGGCCGAGGACGCGGACGGGCTGCACCTTCGCGTGGTGCGCGACGCCGGCGACGCCCTTGCCGTTGTTCGCGACGGCGGCGACGGTGCCGGCGACGTGCGTGCCGTGCCAGGAGGAGTCGCTCGGCCGGGAGCCCGCGTAGCACTCGTCGGCGGCGCTCCAGTCGCCCTCGTCCCGGGGGTCGCCGTCCCGGCCGCCGCCGTCGCGGGCGTTCTGGGCGTCGGAGATGAAGTCGTAGCCCGGGACGATGTTGGCGCCCAGGTCGGAGTGGGTGACGTAACCGGTGTCGATGACGGCGACGTTGACGCCCCGTCCGGTGGCTCCGCCGTCCCAGGCCCTCTGGACGTTCATGCCCGCGGTGGCCTCGAAGAGGTCCCACTGGCGGTCGTAGTACGTGTCGTCGGGGGCGGCCGTCGCGTACATACGGGTGTCGCGGTCGACGTAGGCGACGTCCGGGTCGGCCTCGAAGGCGTCGACGACCTCCTGGAGGGAGCCGCCCTTCAGCTCGTCGCCGAGGTCCACGAGCGCGGCGCCGGTGCCCAGCCGGCGCTCGAAGGCGAGGCTCTCGCCGGCCTTCTCGCCCTTGGCCCTGGCGTCCTTCCTGGCCTCGGCGTCGGATTCGGCCTCCTCGGCCTTCTTCTCGTACCCGACGATGAGCCGCTCGACCGGCGCGCCGGCGGCGGCCTTCGGCCCGGCCGGGGAGGGCTGTGCGCCGGGCGTCGCGACGGCCGCCGTCACGCCCGAGCCCAGGAGCGCGGCCGTCGTCACCGCCAGGAGGGATATGCGCAGGTGTCTGGAACCGTTCACGGTGGGGTCGCCTTTCACGAGCCGGCTCCGGACGTGCGGAACCGGCGGATGGTTCTGCTCATGACAATCCAGTCCGTGCTCGCCCGCGCCGGGCCGCCGAGGGAGTGAGGACAGGGGGTGGCGGCCGGGTGGGGGGACGCGGGCGAGCACGACCCGTCCGGCCGGACGCGATCACGACGGAGTCCGCCGCGATGGTTGAACGCCCGGTGAACCGGTGGCAGGAACCTACGGGCGCCCCCGGAAGCCGACCATCCGGAGCCCGTCACCTACGGATACGCAATTAACTCCCGTCGCTGGTCCGGTGACCGGCCGGGCCCCGTGGCCGCTCCCGGGAACCGGGGGACGCAGGGACAATGGGGCCATGGCCGACACCGAAGCCCTGCGCGTCCGTTTCGTCCGTGCCCTGGAGGGGGCCCGCGGGCCCGGGGGCGGTCCGGACCCGCTGCCGTACGCCGACGACCTGATCGGGCGCTGGCGGGAACCGCAGCGGCGCTACCACACGCTCACCCACCTCACCGCGGTCCTCGACCACGTCGACGAACTGGCGGACCACGCGGACGACCCGGACGTCGTGCGGCTCGCCGCCTGGTTCCACGACGCCGTGTACCTGCCGGAGCGGTCGGAGAACGAGGAGCGGTCCGCCCGGCTCGCCGAGCGGGCGCTGCCCGAGGCCGGGGTGTCCGCGGGGAGGACCGCCGAGGTGGCCCGGCTGGTGCGGCTCACCGTCACGCACGATCCGGCCGACGACGACCGGAACGGGCAGGTGCTGTGCGACGCCGACCTCGCGGTCCTCGCCGCGTCCCCGTCGGCGTACGCCGCCTACACCGCCGCCGTCCGGGAGGAGTACCACTTCGTCCCGAACGAGGCGTTCCGCGAGGGGCGGACCGACGTGCTGCGCCGACTCCTCGCCCTGCCACGGCTGTTCCGCACCCCCTACGGCCAGGAGCACTGGGAGGCCACCGCCCGCTACAACGTGCGCGGCGAGCTGGAAATGCTGTCGCCCCCGGCCGCGCCGCCCGCCTAGCCTGCCCGCATGCATGCGGTGGGAGCGGAACAGGTGGAGGAAGCCGTCGCGGACTGCGTGGCGGCGCTGGGGACGGTCGTCGACCGGGACTGGAGGGAGGTGAGGGCCGGACGGCTGGAGTGGAGCTGCCGGCGGACGGCGGAGCACATCGCGAGCGATCTCGTCGCGTACGCGGGACAGCTCGCCGGGCGGGCACAGGACGCGTACGTGCCCTTCGAGATCACGCTCGACGGCAGCGAGGACGGCCTGGACCCCGCCGACAACGCGGGCGTCCTCCAGGTGATCACCACGACCGGCGCCCTGCTCGCCGCCGCGATCCGCACCGCCCCCCGCGCGGTCCGCGCCTTCCACCCGTTCCCCTTCCGGCACGCGAACCGTGAGGGGTTCGCCGCGATGGGCGTCGCCGAGGTGCTGCTGCACACGCACGACATCGCCGAGGGCACGGGGATCGCGTACGAACCGCCGGCCGAGCTGGCCTCCTTCGTCCTGACCCGGATCTTCCCGCGGGTCGAGCCGGGGCCCACGCCGTGGCGGACGCTGCTGTGGGCCACCGGGCGCGGCGAACTGCCGGGGCGGGAGCCGGTCACCGGGTGGCGGTGGAGCAACAACCCGGTGCTGCGGTCGGAGCGGCTGACCCTGGAGGGCGTCACCCCGGCGGTCGCCGCCGACCTGTCCCTGGCGGGGGACGGCGGCTACGCCTGGGTCGACGGGGCCGCCGCCGACGGCACCCGCGAGGGCGCCGGGATCATGGCCGCGCAGTACGAGGCGGGCGCGTTCCACCCGGAGTGGGCCATGTACGTCCTGGTCCGGCGCGAGGACGACCGCGCGGTGGGCGCGATGGGCTTCCACGGCGTCCCGGACGGGGACGGCCGTGTGGAGATCGGCTACGACCTCGTCGCGGGCGCCCGCGGTCACGGCTACGCCACCGAGGCGCTGCGCACCCTGTCGGCGTGGGCGCTCGCGCGGGACGGGGTACGGACGGTGACCGCCGTCGTGGAGGAGGAGAACGTGCCCTCGCAGAAGGTCGTCACCCGGGCCGGTTTCACCGAGGTGTCCCGGCGGGAGGGACGGATCCGCTACGAGCTGGGCGGCTGAGCCGCGCCCTTGCGCCGCCGCAGCCCCGCCCCGTGCAGCAGCCGCACCACCTCACGGCTGCCGACCTCGACCGCCCCGGCGCGCACCGCGTCGGCGTACCGGTGGGCGGGGAGGTCGTAGTGGTCGCGTTCGAAGGCGCGGCGGGGAACGCCCAGGCGCTCGGCGAAGGCGTGCAGTTCGTCGTAGGAGAGGTCGCTGACGAGGTGGGACCAGAACCGGCCGTGGCCCGGCCAGGCGGGCGGGTCGATGTAGACGGTCACGAGGGCGTCGCCCCGCCCAGCGCGCCCACCGGCGAGACCCGCACGCCCGCCTTGTGGCACACCCAGTGCGGATCGGGGCCGAGTTCCGGCTCCACCTCCAGCGCGTGCGGGTCGCCGACGTCGCAGACCGGGCACAGCGGCCAGCGGCCGTGCCGCTCCAGCAGGGCGTCCTGGACGTCCTGGGCGACCAGGCCGGGGAGGAAACCGGCGCCGTCCGGCCACTGTTCGACCCACCAGCGCCGGTGCGCGACGGACTCCTCGACGAGGGAGACCACGTCCGCCTCGGCGACCTCGCGCGCGGCCAGGTCGGCGAGCACGAGGGCGCGTGCCGCATGCAGGGACTGCTCCAGGGGACTGACGGGGTCGCGAGGGGGAACGTGGGGGTCCATGTCCCCATTGTGCGCACTCTTGACCGCACGACCGGTGCGAAAATATCTTTCACATCGTGACCCATGACGTGAAGGAAATTTTCGGGAACGGTTCCGGCGGCGGCCCGCCCGCCCCTCCCGCGCCCGCCGCCCTGGCGGCCAAGGTGCGCACGCTGGCCCCGTCGATGACCCGTTCCATGCAGCGGGTCGCCGAGGCCGTCGCCGACGACCCGGCCGGCTGCGCGGCCCTCACGGTCACCGGACTCGCCGAGCTCACCGGCACCAGCGAGGCCACCGTCGTGCGCACCGCCCGCCTGCTCGGCTACCCCGGCTACCGCGACCTGCGCCTCGCGCTGGCCGGTCTCGCCGCCCAGCAGCAGTCCGGGCGGGCGCCCGCCATCACCACCGACATCGCGGTGGACGACCCCATAGCCGACGTGGTGGCCAAGCTCGCCTACGACGAGCAGCAGACCCTCGCCGACACCGCGGCCGGCCTGGACACCGTGCAGCTCGCCGCCGCCGTGTCCGCCCTGGCCGGCGCGCGCCGCACCGATGTGTACGGCGTCGGCGCGTCCGGCCTGGTCGCCCAGGACCTCACCCAGAAGCTGCTGCGCATAGGCCTGCTGGCGCACGCCCACAGCGATCCGCACCTCGCCGTCACCAACGCGGTGCAGCTGCGCCCGGGGGACGTGGCCGTCGCCGTCACGCACTCCGGGTCGACCGGGGACGTCATCGAACCGCTCCGGGTCGCCTTCGAGCGCGGTGCGACGACGGTGGCGGTCACCGGCCGCCCGGACGGCCCCGTCACCCAGTACGCCGACCACGTCCTGACCACGTCCACGGCCCGGGAGAGCGAGCTGCGGCCGGCCGCGATGTCCTCCCGGACGGGGCAGCTGCTGGTGGTGGACTGCCTGTTCGTGGGGGTCGCCCAGCGGACGTACGAGGCGGCGGCGCCGGCGCTGTCCGCTTCGTACGAGGCGTTGGCGCACCGGCACCGAGTGCCTCGCAAGAGCCCCTAGGGGCTGATCCTGTGTTTCGGCCGCGGCTGGTCCGGGGCCGGTCGCGCCCACGCGGCGGAGCCGCACATGTCACAGCCCCGCGCCCCTGGGGGAGTTCTCCCACCCCGAGCTGGAAAGTCACCGTCATGTCTACTTCCCACCGCGATCTGCGCGCCCAGTTGGAAGCGCTGACCACCGAGGCGTTCCGGCCCGAGCTGGCGGACGTCGACCGGTTGCCGACGCTCGACATCGCCCGGCTGATGAACGCCGAGGACGCCACGGTGGCCGGTGCCGTGGCCGAGCAGGTCCCGGTGATCGCCGCCGCGATCGACGCCGTCGCCGGGCGGATGGCCCGCGGCGGGCGGCTGGTCTACGCGGGCGCCGGCACCGCAGGCCGGCTGGGCGTGCTGGACGCCTCCGAGTGCCCGCCCACCTTCAACACCGACCCGGCGCGGGTCGTCGGCCTGATCGCGGGCGGTCCCGACGCCCTGGTCACCTCGGTGGAGGGCGCCGAGGACTCCCGCGAGCTGGCCGAGGCCGACCTGGCCGCGCTGGGACTGACCGCCGACGACACGGTGGTCGGCGTCTCCGCCTCCGGCCGCACCCCCTACGCGGTCGGCGCCGTCGCGTACGCCCGTGCGCGCGGCGCCCTCACCGTGGGCCTGGCCTGCAACCGGGGCAGCGCGCTGGCGGCGGCGGCCGAGCACGGCATCGAGGTCGTCGTCGGCCCGGAGTTCCTCACCGGCTCCACCCGTCTGAAGGCCGGCACGGCGCAGAAGCTGGTGCTGAACATGCTGTCGACGATCACGATGATCCGGCTGGGCAAGACGTACGGGAACCTGATGGTCGACGTGCGGGCCTCCAACGAGAAGCTGCGCGCCCGCTCCCGCCGTATCGTCGCCCAGGCGACGGGCGCGGCGGACGACGTGGTCGAGCGCGCCCTGGCCGCCACGGACGGCGAGGCCAAGCACGCGATCCTGGTGATCCTGGCCGACGTGGACGGCCCGACGGCCGCCCGCCTCCTCGCGGAGTCCGACGGCCACCTGCGCGCGGCGCTGGCGAGGGCGGGCGACGGGACGTAGCGGCCGGGCGGATACTGGAGGCACCCGACCCGGAGACGAACATGAACCACGCGCAGCTCACCGCCCTGGGCCGCGCCCTGCGCGTGCTCGGGGAGCACGGCGAGGCGCTGTCCGCCGACACCCCGGACGCCCGGCTGCACGAGGTCAAGGACGACCTGCGGCGGGCTCTGGACCTGCTGGAGGAGAGCGTCACCACGGCCGCGCCCAGCACGCGCTGCGCCGAGCACCCCACGGGGCCGGTCGACGAGAGCGCCCCGGACCTGTGCCTGCTCTGCGAGACCCGGCGCCGGGCCGCCCGCCGCGCCGAGTTCAACGGGCCGGCCCCGCAGGCCCCGCCCGCCGCCCCGGCGCCGTCCCGGTACGGGGTGCGCGGGGACCGGCCGCAGCCGCAGCAGCGCTGGCTGCCGGAGCTGTGGAACGGGCAGGCGTGGCAGCTGTGCGGCACCCCGCGCCGGGACCGGCGCGAGGCGGAGCTGTACATCGCGGCGCAGCGGCGCGGGCCCCGGGCCGCCATGGCGTACCGGATCGTGCACGAGTTCACCGACTACGAGGTGCTGCGCGTGTGGGGGACGCCGGTGCGGGTGGACATCGAGCCGATGGGCCGTCCCTGAGGACGCCCCGCCCATGACGCCGACGGGGGGCCGGCGGCGGCGCCCGCGGGGGGGGGGGGGCGGGGGCGGGGGCGGCCGCCCCGCCCGGGGCGGGCCCCCGCCGCCGGGCCCCCGCCCGGGGGGGGGGGGGCGCCCGGCGGG
>NZ_JBEORT010000017.1:0-66776 GCF_040302425.1 Streptomyces sp. NPDC126497 | reverse complement strand
GCCCCCCGCCCGGCTAACCGGGGGGCGGCGGCCGTCGGCAATGCGGACCGGCGCCACGCCCGGGAGGCCTCCGCAGCCTCGGGCACACGGCCGGCGGCGGCTTCCTCCGCCGCCGACGCGGCGCGCGGACCGGTCGGCTCAGCTCAGCGTCTGCAGGGACGCCGCGTCGTAGGGCGCCAGCTCGTCGAAGCGGCCGGCCAGCACCTTGGCCGCCCAGTTCGGGTCCTGGAGCAGCGCGCGGCCGACGGCGACGAGGTCGAACTCGTCGCGCTCCATCCGGTCGAGCAGGTCGTCGAGGCTGCCGAGCTCGGCGCCCCGCCCCTGGAAGGCCTCGAGGAACTCGCCCTTCAGGCCGACGGAGCCGACGGTGATGGCGGGCCTGCCGGTCAGCTTCTTCGTCCAGCCGGCCAGGTTGAGGTCGGAGTCCTCGAACTCCGGGAGCCAGTAGCGGCGCGTGGACGCGTGGAAGGCGTCGACACCGGCCGCGGCGAGCGGGGCGAGGATCGCCTCCAGCTCCTGGGGCGTCTCGGCGAGCCGGGCGTCGTAGGCGTCCTGCTTCCACTGCGAGTAGCGGAAGATGACCGGGAACTCCGGCGACACGGCCGCGCGCACCGCGGCCACGACCTCCGCGGCGAACTTCGCGCGGGCCACCGGGTCGCCGCCGTAGGCGTCGGTGCGGCGGTTGGTGCCGGACCACAGGAACTGGTCGACGAGGTAGCCGTGGGCGCCGTGCAGCTCCACGCCGTCGAAGCCGATGCGCTCGGCGTCGGCGGCCGCCCGGGCGAACGCGGCGACGACGTCGTCGATGTCGGTCTGCGTCATCGCCTTGCCCTTGCCCTCGGTGCCGTCCGTGCGCACCCCGGACGGGCCGACCGCCGGAGCCTCGGGATACGGCGCCTGCCCCTGCTCGCGGACCATGCCGATGTGCCAGAGCTGCGGCACGATCGTGCCGCCCGCCGCGTGCACCGCCTCGGCGACCTTCGCCCAGCCCGCGAGCTGCTCCTCCCCGTGGAACCGCGGCACCCGGTCGCTCTGCCCGGCCGACTCGTGCCCCACGTACGTCCCCTCGGTGACGATCAGTCCGACACCGGCGGCGGCGCGGCGCGCGTAGTACGACAGCACGTCCTCACCGGGAACACCGCCCGGCGAGAACATCCGGGTCATCGGCGCCATGGCGATGCGGTTGGGGACGGTCAGGCCGTTGATCGTGGCCGGCCGGGAGAGGATCCCGGCGGCTCGGGTCGCGGTGTCCGGGGAGGTGACGGTCACGTGAGGGCTCCTCTACTGCGAATACCGGTGAGTATGTGTACATGCATTAAATGCACACACGGCACAACCGGGAGACGGCGGGAGGCATTCCCCTCGGACTCGAATGTGACCCCTGTCACGCGGGGTCCACTCCGTGCGCCGGCCGGAAAGCCCGAGGGCGGCACCCCCTGCCGCAAGCAGGGGGTGCCGCCCTCGGTGTGCGACGGACGGATCCGATCCCGGAGGGATCAGAAGTCCATGTCACCGCCCGGCATGCCGCCGCCGGCCGGGGCAGCGGCCTTCTCCGGCTTGTCGGCGATGACGGCCTCGGTGGTGAGGAACAGCGCGGCGATGGAGGCGGCGTTCTGCAGCGCGGAACGGGTCACCTTCGCCGGGTCGATGATGCCCTCGGCGATCATGTCGACATACTCACCGGTCGCGGCGTTCAGACCGTGGCCGACCTGGAGGTTGCGGACCTTCTCCACGACGACGCCGCCCTCGAGACCGCCGTTGACGGCGATCTGCTTCAGCGGGGCCTCCAGCGCGAGCTTCACGGCGTTGGCGCCGGTCGCCTCGTCACCGTCGAGCTCCAGCTTCTCGAAGACCTGGGAGGCCTGCAGCAGGGCCACGCCACCACCGGCGACGATGCCCTCCTCGACGGCGGCCTTCGCGTTGCGGACGGCGTCCTCGATGCGGTGCTTGCGCTCCTTGAGCTCCACCTCGGTGGCGGCGCCGGCCTTGATGACCGCGACACCGCCGGCGAGCTTCGCCAGGCGCTCCTGCAGCTTCTCGCGGTCGTAGTCCGAGTCGCTGTTCTCGATCTCGGCGCGGATCTGGTTCACGCGGCCCTGGACCTGGTCGGCCGAGCCGGCACCGTCGACGATGGTGGTCTCGTCCTTGGTGATGACGACCTTGCGGGCCTTGCCCAGCAGGTCGAGCGTCGCGTTCTCCAGCTTGAGGCCGACCTCCTCGGAGATGACCTCGCCGCCCGTGAGGATGGCGATGTCGCCGAGCATGGCCTTGCGGCGGTCGCCGAAGCCCGGAGCCTTGACGGCGACGGACTTGAAGGTGCCGCGGATCTTGTTGACGACCAGGGTCGACAGGGCCTCGCCCTCGACGTCCTCGGCGATGATCAGCAGCGGCTTGCCCGACTGCATGACCTTCTCCAGGAGCGGGAGCAGGTCCTTGACGTTGGAGACCTTGGAGTTGGCGATCAGGATGTACGGGTCGTCGAGGACGGCCTCCATACGCTCCATGTCGGTGGCGAAGTACGCCGAGATGTAGCCCTTGTCGAAGCGCATGCCCTCGGTGAGCTCCAGCTCCAGACCGAAGGTCTGGGACTCCTCGACGGTGATGACGCCTTCCTTGCCGACCTTGTCCATGGCCTCGGCGATGAGCTCGCCGATCTGGGTGTCGGCGGCGGAGATGGAGGCCGTGGAGGCGATCTGCTCCTTGGTCTCGACGTCCTTCGCCTGCTCCAGCAGGGCACCGGAGACGGCCTCGACGGCCTGCTCGATGCCGCGCTTCAGAGCCATCGGGTTGGCGCCGGCGGCGACGTTGCGCAGGCCCTCCCTGACCAGGGCCTGGGCGAGAACGGTCGCGGTGGTCGTACCGTCACCGGCGACGTCGTCCGTCTTCTTGGCGACTTCCTTGACCAGCTCGGCGCCGATCTTCTCGTACGGGTCCTCGAGCTCGATCTCCTTGGCGATGGAGACACCATCGTTGGTGATCGTGGGGGCGCCCCACTTCTTCTCGAGGACGACGTTGCGGCCCTTGGGGCCGAGCGTCACCTTGACGGCGTC
The DNA here is from genome assembly GCF_040302425.1 of Streptomyces sp. NPDC126497. Lineage (NCBI taxonomy): Bacteria > Bacillati > Actinomycetota > Actinomycetes > Kitasatosporales > Streptomycetaceae > Streptomyces > Streptomyces sp. NPDC126497. The sequence continues at coordinate 63,726 of NZ_JBEORT010000017.1, read as the reverse complement.
CGCGAGCTGGTTCATGCCGCGCTCGAGGCCGCGCCGCGCCTCCTCGTCGAACGCGATGATCTTGGCCATGTGAAGTGGTCCCTCCAGGACTGGGGGTGATTCCTTCGGACCGCGCCCGCGCCCGCGACGGACGGCTCGCCGACCCGTGGTTCCTTGCCCCACACGGCCTGCGGGCCTCACCGACCCGGTCCTTCGTTGTCACTCTCACCTTCAGAGTGCTAACGCCAATGATTAGCACTCGACCCATGCGAGTGCAAGCGCCCGGGGGGAGAGACGCGGGGCGCTCAGCCGCACGCGAACACCGGCACGCGCCGGCGCGCACCGGTCCGGGCACGGCGAAGGGCCCGCATCCCGGAGGATGCGGGCCCTTCGCCGGCAGAAGATGCTTGCGGCAGGTAGCGCGTTCAGGCGCTGAGACGAACCATGTCGGCCTGCGGGCCCTTCTGACCCTGCGAGATCTCGAACTCGACCCGCTGGCCTTCTTCGAGGGTGCGGTAGCCGTCCATCTGGATCGCGCTGTAGTGGACGAAAACATCCGCACCACCGTCGACCGCGATGAAGCCGTACCCCTTCTCCGCGTTGAACCACTTGACGGTGCCCTGAGCCATGCCTAACTCCCCTATTACTGGCCCTTGCACAGATCCACACTTCGCGGATCCGGGTCAGACCTCACCCCCCAACGGTTGGGGGCGTGCGCCGGAACGCGTCGACCGCGGCTGAATGTATCTGCCCAACTGCCGTCTGCAACAGGTCAGTCGGACGAGAAATCTGGACGCCACCGGTCCGGAATCTGGCGAGAATTCGCCTGATTACGGGGCAAGACGGGCCGCATAAAGGGCTCAGACACCGCAAAAGGGACCCGCACTTTGGCTGCATCCAGTCGGGTCCGCGGCAGGAATTCGGCGTCTTCGATCAGTGGATCGGGGGCGCTTTCCCCAACTCTATCGCGCTCAATCCCATGGAATCGCCCCCTCCGCTTCTCTCACGGAGGGGGCGATGTCCCGCACGCCCGGTAACTGGTGTTACCGCAGGTAATGATCAGCCGCCGGCCACCGCCGGGATGATCGACACGCCGGCCCCGTCCGGGGTGGGCGTGTCGAGGCCCTGCTCGAACCGCACGTCGTCGTCGTTGACGTAGACGTTCACGAACCGCCGCAGCTTGCCCTGGTCGTCCAGCACCCGGGCGGCGATCCCGGTGTGGTTCTTCTCCAGGTCCTGGATGACCTCGCCGAGGGTGGCGCCCTCGGCGGCGACCTCGGCCTGCCCACCCGTGTAGGTGCGCAGGATGGTGGGGATACGAACGGTGACGCTCACGACAAAACCTCCGGTCGGGTGACTTGCCGGGGGCGTGGGGCCGTGCCGGTACGCGGCTGTCGCCGCGTGGACGCGACCGGGCCCCACCGCCCCGCGGACGGGAACGGCGAGACGGGCCCTAGGCGAGCCCGGCCTCGCGGAACGACTCCAGGCTGGGACGGATCGTCGCGGTGAGTCCCGTACCGGCGACCGCGTCCAGCGTCTTGAGACCGTCCCCGGTGTTGAGCACGACCGTGGTCAGGGACGGGTCGAGCGCCCCGCTCTCGAGGAGCTTCCTGGTGACCCCCACGGTCACGCCCCCCGCGGTCTCCGCGAAGATCCCCTCCGTGCGCGCGAGCAGCTTGATCGCCTCGACGATCCGCCCGTCGTCCACGTCCTCCACCGCACCGCCCGTGCGCCGCGCGATGTCCAGGACGTACGGCCCGTCCGCCGGGTTGCCGATCGCCAGCGACTTGGCGATCGTGTCCGGCTTCTGCGGACGCACGACGTCGTGCCCCGCCTTGTAGGCGGTCGACACCGGCGAGCAGCCCTCCGCCTGCGCACCGAAGATCTTGTAGGGCTTGTCCTCGACCAGACCGAGCCCGATCAGCTCCTGCAGCCCCTTGTCGATCTTCGTGAGCTGCGAGCCGGAGGCGATCGGGATCACGATCTGGTCCGGCAGCCGCCAGCCGAGCTGCTCGCAGATCTCGTACGCGAGAGTCTTCGACCCCTCCGCGTAGTACGGCCGCAGGTTGACGTTGACGAAGCCCCAGCCCTCGCCGGCCGGGTCGCCGATCAGCTCGGAGCAGAAACGGTTCACGTCGTCGTAGTTGCCCTCGATGCCGACGAGCTCGCCGCCGTAGACGGCGGCCATGACGACCTTGCCCTGCTCCAGGTCGTGCGGGATGAACACGCAGGACCGGAAGCCGGCGCGGGCCGCGGCGGCGCCGACGGCGCCGGCCAGGTTGCCGGTGGAGGAGCAGGACAGGGTGGTGAAGCCGAAGGCGCGGGCGGCCTCGATGGCCTGGGCGACGACGCGGTCCTTGAAGGAGTGCGTGGGGTTGCCGGAGTCGTCCTTGACGAACAGCTTGCCGGCCTCGACGCCCAGCTCGCGGGCGAGGTTGTCGGCCTGGACGAGCTTGGTCCAGCCGGGGTTCAGGTTCGGCTTGGTGGCCACGTCCGCCGGGACGGGCAGCAGCGGCGCGTAGCGCCAGATGTTCGCCGGTCCCGCTTCGATCCGCTTGCGGAGCTCCTCGGTGTCGTGGGCCGAGAAGTCGTACGCGATCTCCAGCGGGCCGAAACACTCCTCGCAGGCGAAGACGGGACCGAGGGGGACCCGGTGTCCGCATTCGCGGCAGGAAAGGGCGGCGGCGGGGCCCAAGTCGACGGAAGAGGCGGATGCGCCTACGGTGGAATCGGTGGTGGTTGCAACAGTGTGCACAGCCATGTGAGGCGAGGCCCTTTCTCCTCATCTTCCTCACGACGCATCTCGCCGTGAGACGGATTTGGCACCTTCCCTAGCCAGGAGCCTCGCGGAAAAGATCAACAGTGATCTACGAGAACCGGCTGGAGGGTTGCCGGGGCTTCATCGGGCCGTGTCCCTCTGCCCCTCTGGATGAGCGGTGTTCAGTTGTCCGCGCGACACCCCCCGACCTGCGGTGGGCTTCCGCGCTGTTCAAGACTGTAACCGACGGGCGGGGCATTTGAGATAGTCGTCCGAACCGCGAGATGGATCACAGAAGTGAGGAGCCGCTGACCGTGCTGGAAGAAGTCGAGCGCTGGTTGGGCGAGCGTTCCTGGTCGGTGACCGACCGGCCGCCGCACCAGCTCCTGGCCGCCAAGCGCGCCACGGGCCGGACGGTGAGCGTGGTGCTGCCCGCCCTCAACGAGGAAGCGACGGTCGGCGACATCGTGACGGTGATCCGCCGCGATCTGGTGCGGCGGGTGCCGCTCGTCGACGAGGTCGTGGTCGTGGACTCCGGGTCGACCGACCGCACGTCGGAGGTGGCCGCGGCGGCGGGCGCCCGCGTCGTCCACCGCGACGTGATCCTCCCCCGCATCCCGGCCGTGCCCGGCAAGGGCGAGGTGCTGTGGCGGTCGCTGCTGGTCACCCGCGGTGACATCGTGTGCTTCGTCGACGCGGACCTGCGGGAGTTCTCCTCCGACTTCGTCTCCGGCATCGTCGGCCCGCTGCTCACCGAGCCGGACGTGCAGCTGGTCAAGGCCATGTACGACCGTCCGCTCGGCACCGCGGCCGGCCAGGGCGGCCGGGTCACCGAGCTGATGGCCCGCCCGCTGCTGAACATGCACTGGCCCCAGCTGGCCGGCTTCGTCCAGCCGCTGGGCGGCGAGTACGCGGCCCGCCGGAGCCTGCTCGAACGGCTCCCGTTCCCGGTCGGGTACGGCGTCGAGCTCGGCATGCTGGTCGACGCCCTGCACCTGGTCGGCCTGGACGCCCTCGCCCAGGTCGACGTCGGCGTCCGCAAGCACCGCCACCAGGACGGCCAGGCCCTCGGCCGCATGGCCGCCACGATCTACCGCACCGCCCAGCTCCGCCTGGCCCGCAGCCACCTGATACGCCCCGCGCTCACCCAGTTCGAGCGGGTCGGCAACACCTTCGCCCCCCGTACGCACCCCGTGGACACGGAGGAACGCCCGCCGATGACGGAGATCGCGGAGTACCGGACACGGCGGGTGGCCTGACCCGGGTGCGGCCGGTCCGTGCGTTTGAGGCCGGTGGGGCCGGGCTAGGTTGAGGCGTATGGCTGTCACGCAGGGTGCTCAGGTGCTGGTCGCGTCGAATCGCGGGCCGGTCTCGTACACGGTGGAGGAAGACGGGTCGCTGCAGGCCAGGCGGGGCGGCGGCGGACTGGTGTCCGGGCTGTCCGCGATCGGGCCGGACGCCGGGGCGCTGTGGGTGTGCTCGGCGCTGTCCGACGGCGACCGCGAGGCGGTGCGGCGCGGGGTCGGCGAGGACGGCGTGCGGATGCTGGACGTCCCGGCGGACGTGCACGCCGACGCGTACAACGGGATCGCCAACTCGGTGCTGTGGTTCGTGCACCACATGCTGTACCAGACGCCGCTGGAGCCGGTCTTCGACGCGGAGTTCCGCCGCCAGTGGGCGTCGTACGAGGCCTACAACCGCGCGTTCGCCGAGGCGCTGGCCGAGGAGGCGGCGCCGGGCGCGGCGGTGCTGGTGCAGGACTACCACCTCACGCTGGTCCCCGGGATGCTCCGGGAGCTCCGCCCCGACCTGCGCATCGCGCACTTCTCGCACACGCCGTGGGCGCCGCCGGAGTACTTCGCGATGCTGCCCGGCGACATCGCGCGGCAGGTGCTGCGCGGGATGCTGGGCGCCGACCGGCTCGGCTTCCTCACCCACCGCTGGGCGGACGCGTTCACCGCGTGCTGCGAGCGGTTCGCGGACGGGCTCGGCACGACGCGCGTCGGGGTGCACGGCCTCGGCGCGGACGCGGACTTCCTGCGCGCCCGGTCCCACGAGGCCGACGTCGAGGAGCGGATGACCGCGCTCCGCGAGGAGATCGGCGAGGGGCGCCGGACGATCGTGCGGGTCGACCGGACCGAACTGTCGAAGAACATCGTGCGCGGACTGCTGGCCTACCGGCAGCTCCTGGAGGACCGCCCCGAGTGGCGCGAGCGCGTCGTGCACGTCGCGTTCGCCTACCCCTCCCGGCAGGACCTCGCCGTGTACCGCGACTACACCGCCGAGGTGCGACGGCTCGCGGAGGAGATCAACGAGCGGTACGGCACGCCCGGCTGGCGGCCGGTCGTGCTGCACGTCAGGGACGACTTCGCCCGCTCGCTCGCCGCGTACCGGCTGGCGGACGTGGCGCTGGTCAACCCGATCCGCGACGGCATGAACCTGGTCGCCAAGGAGGTCCCGGTCGTCTCCGACGCCGGCTGCGCGCTGGTGCTGTCGCGGGAGGCGGGCGCCCACGAGGAGCTGGGCGAGGACGCGATCACCGTCAACCCGTACGACGTCGTCGAGACCGCCGGCGCCCTGCACGAGGCCCTGACGATGGCCCCGGAGGAACGCGCCGGGCGCGCCAAGCGCCTGGCCGCGGCGGCGACCGCGCTGCCCCCGGCACGCTGGTTCCTGGAGCAGCTGGAGGCGCTGCGGGAGGTCACGCCCGGCTGATCCGGTATGGCGGGGCACACAGGCGTGCGAGGGGGCGCGCGTGGATAGGTTGGGCGTATGGGCAGCCACACGGATTCCACGGACCCGGACGCCATGCACACTCCCGCCACGCAGGCCGGGCAGGACGGGCTGGAGGCGCTTCTCGCGCGGCCCGGGAAGGCACTGATCGGACTCGACTTCGACGGGACGCTCGCGCCGATCGTGGCCGATCCCGAGCAGGCCCGCGCCCACCCGGGCGCGGTCGGCGCGCTCGCCGCGCTCGCGCCCCGGGTGGCCTCGGTCGCGGTCGTCACGGGCCGGCCGGCGGGGGTCGCGGTGCGGCACGGGGGCTTCGCGGGCGTCCCCGGGCTCGAGCACCTCGTCGTTCTCGGTCACTACGGCGCCGAGCGCTGGGACGCCGTCACCGGGACGGTCACCGCGCCCGCCCCGCACCCCGGGGTCGCCGGCGCCCGTGCGGAGCTGCCGGGGCTGCTCGACCGGGTCGGCGCGTGGCAGGGCACGTGGATCGAGGAGAAGGGGCGGGCGGTGGCCGTCCACACCCGCAGGGCCGCCGACCCGCAGGCCGCGTTCGAGGCCCTGCGCGAGCCGCTCGCCGGGCTGGCCGCCCGGCACGGGCTCGTGGTCGAGCCCGGCCGCATGGTCCTGGAGCTGCGCCCGCCCGGCATGGACAAGGGCGTCGCCCTGGAGGAGTACGCCCGGGAGATCGGCGCCGGTTCGGTCCTCTACGCCGGTGACGACCTGGGCGACCTGGCCGCCTACACGGCCGTCGACAAGCTCCGTTCGGCCGGTGTGCCGGGGCTGCTGGTGTGCAGCGGCAGCGACGAGGTCACGGAGCTGAGGGAGCGGGCGGACGTGGTGGTCGACGGGCCGGCGGGGGTCGTCCGGCTGCTGCGGGCGCTGGCGGAGCGGATGTCCTGACGGGTCCTCCCGCCCGCGCCGCCCCTTCCCGGGGCTCCTCCGGCCCCGGATCCCGCTCCTCGAACGCCGGAGGGCCGGTCCCCGCCCCTCCCGGGGGCGGGAGGGGCGGCGCGGGTGCTCAGCGCTCCCCGCGGCGGGTCTCCCGTACGCGGCGCAGGCGGTTGACCGTGACCGGGTCGTGGGCGAGGGCGCGGGGGTCGTCGAGGAGGGCGTTGAGGAGCTGGTAGTAGCGGACGGGGGCCAGGCCCAGTTCCTCGCGGATCGCGCGCTCCTTCACGCCGGGCCCGGAGAAGCCGCGGCGTTCCAGCGCGAGGATGTCCTGTTCGCGGCGGGCCAGCCGGCCGGCCCCGTGTTCCTCGTCCCCCGTGTCCATGCCCCGCAGGCTACTCCGCGGTCTCCGCGCGCGTCGCCGTGGCCTGGAGTCCGCCGAGGACGCCGGCGGGGCTGCCGTTCGGGGCGACCGCCTTGCCGATCTGCTTCTTGACCGCCGCGCTGACCGTCGCCCAGGAGGTGTTGCCGACCGGGTAGAGCTCCGAGGTCGCCAGCTGGTCGAGGAAGGGCCTGAGGTCCTTGTCCCGGTCGGAGGCGGCCATCGTCCGGGAGGCGGAGGTGGTGACCGGCAGCAGGTTGTACTCGCGGGAGAAGGCGAGCACGTTCTCCTCGCTGTAGACGAAGTCGAGGAAGTCGCCGACCTGGTCGCGGTGGCCGTTCTCCTTGAAGGCCGTCATCCAGTCGGCGACGCCGAGCGTGGCCGGGCTCTCGCCGTCGACGCCCGGTGTGGGCACCATGCCGAACTCCACGCCCTTCTCCTTCGCCGTCTCCATCAGCGAGGGGTGCCCGTTGAGCATGCCGACGTCCCCGGCGGCGAACGCCGCGAACGCGTCGGCCCGGTCGAGCTTGCCGGGCGCGACGGGACCGGTCAGGCCCTTGCCGACCAGTTCGTCCTTCAGCCAGGCGAAGGTCTCGACGTTCTGCGCGGAGTCGATGCTGTACGCGCCCGTGATGTCGGTGTAGCCGCCGTCACCGCTGAGCATCCACTGCATGGTCTCGGCCTGCGCCTCCTCCGGGCCGAGCGGCAGCGCGTACGGGTACTTCACGCCGTTCGCCTCGAGCGCCTCGGCGGCCGCGGCGAGCTCGTCCCAGGTCCGCGGCGGGGTGGCGCCGGCCTCGGCGAACAGCTTCTTGTTGTAGAAGAGCACGCGCGTGGAGGAGGCGAACGGCATGCCGTACTGCACGCTGTTGACCTCGCCCGCGGCGGTCAGCTGGGCGAGGAAGTCCGCCTGGACGGGGATGGAGAGCAGGTCGCCGGCCTTGTAGAGCCTGCCCTCGGCCGCGTAGTCGGCGTACGCGCCGATCTGCGCCATGTCCGGCGGGTCGCCCGCGTCGACCATCTCCCTGACCTCGCGGTCGACGTCGTTCCAGGAGTGGACCTCCACGTCGATCCTCACGTCGGGGTGCTCGGCCTCGTACCGCTCGACCAGGTCGGCCCAGTACTTCTCGGAGCTGTCGGCCGCGCTGTCGCCGTAGTCGGCGGCGACCAGCTTCAGGGTCACCTCGGAGGACCCGCCGCCGACCCCGCATCCGCCGAGGACTCCCGTCAGTCCCAGTGCGGAGACCACCGCGATCGCCCTTGTCCTGACCCGCCGCTGCACGTGCCCTGCTCCTTGCTCCGGCGCTCCCGCGCCTTTCGAGAACATTCCGATATCCGGAATAAGGTCTACACCACGTGAATGGACTAGACCTCTTGCGGGTAGCCGGTCCACACTGTCCCCCGTGAGACATGTCATCGCCCTCGACGTGGGCGGCACCGGGATGAAGGCCGCCCTGGTCGGAGCGGACGGCGAGCTGCTGCACCGGGCCCGCCGTCCCACCGGCCGCGAGCGCGGCCCGGACGCGGTCGTCGCGGACGTCCTCGACTTCGCGGCCGACCTGCGCGCCGAGGGCGTCCGCCGGTACGGCGAGCCCGCGTCCGCCGCCGGCGTCGCCGTCCCCGGGATCGTCGACGAGGCGGAGGGCGTCGCCGTCCACGCGGTCAACCTCGGCTGGCGCGACGTCCCGCTGCGCGCGCTGCTCACCGAACGCCTCGGCGGCGTCCCCGTCGCCCTCGGCCACGACGTGCGCACCGGCGGTCTCGCCGAGGGCCGCGTCGGGGCGGGCCGGGGCGCCGACCGCTTCCTGTTCGTGGCGCTGGGCACCGGCATCGCGGGCGCCATCGGCATCGACGGCCGGGTGGAGGCGGGCGCGCACGGCTTCGCGGGCGAGATCGGCCACATCGTCGTACGGCCCCGGGGCGCCCCCTGCCCGTGCGGGCAGCGCGGCTGTCTGGAGCGGTTCGCCTCCGCCGCCGCGGTGGGCGGGGCGTGGGCCGCGGCCTGCGGGGATCCGGGCGCGGACGCGGCGGACTGCGCGAAGGCCGTCGAGTCCGGGGACGCACGGGCCCGCCGGGTGTGGCAGGAGGCGGTGGACGCGCTCGCCGACGGGCTGGTCACCGCGCTCACCCTGCTGGACCCCCGCACCCTGATCATCGGTGGCGGGCTCGCCGAGGCGGGGGAAACCTTGTTCACACCGCTGCGGGAGGCCGTCCGGCGGCGGATCACCTTCCAGAAGCCGCCGTCCCTGGTCCCCGCGGCCCTCGGGGACACCGCCGGGTGCCTGGGCGCGGGACTCCTCGCCCGAGACCTGATCGACACCACTGACCTCTCGGAGGTAACCACCTGATGGCCCCCACCAAGGTTCTCGCCGGCGCCCGGGTGGTCCTGCCCACCGGGACCGTGGACGGCGGCCGCGTGACCGTCGAGGGCACCCGGATCGCGGACGCGGCGCCGGGAGGTTCCCCGGCGGCCGGGACGGTCGACCTGAGCGGCCACTGGGTGGTCCCCGGCTTCGTCGACCTCCACAACCACGGCGGCGGCGGGGCGTCCTTCACCGGCGGCACCGCCGAGGACGTCCTGAAGGGCGTGCGCACCCACCGCGCGCACGGCACCACCACGGTGGTCGCCTCCGCCGTCACCGGCGACCTGGACTTCCTCGCCCGGCAGGCCGGGATGCTCGCCGAGCTGGCCCAGCAGGGGGAGATCGCCGGCATCCACTTCGAGGGGCCGTTCATCTCCCCGTGCCGCAAGGGCGCGCACGACGAGGGGCTGCTGCGCGACCCCGACCCGGCCGAGGTGCGCAAGCTGGTCGACGCGGCGCACGGACAGGCGCGGATGATGACGCTGGCCACCGAGCTGCCGGGCGGCCTGGACTCCGTGCGGCTGCTCGCCGAGCACGGGGTGATCGCGGCCGTCGGGCACACCGACGCCACCTACGAGCAGACGCTGCGGGCCATCGACGCGGGCGCGACCGTCGCCACCCACCTGTTCAACGCGATGCCCCCGCTCGGCCACCGCGCGCCCGGCCCGATCACCGCCCTCCTGGAGGACGAGCGGGTCACCGTCGAGCTGATCAACGACGGCACCCACCTGCATCCGGCCGCGCTCCGGCTGGCCTTCCACCACGCGGGCGCCGACCGGGTCGCCTTCATCACCGACGCGATGGACGCGGCCGGCTTCGGCGACGGCCGCTACATGCTGGGCCCGCTGGAGGTCGAGGTCGCGGACGGGGTGGCCCGGCTGGTGGAGGGCGGCTCGATCGCCGGCTCCACGCTCACCCTGGACCGCGCCTTCAAGCGGGCGGTGACGGTGGACGGGCTGTCCGTCGAGGACGTCGTGCGGGCGATCTCCGCCAACCCGGCGCGGCTGCTCGGCCTGGACGACCGGATCGGCTCCCTGGAGCCCGGGAAGGACGCCGACCTGGTGGTCCTGGACGACGGGTTCGACCTGGTGGGCGTCATGCGCCGGGGGGAATGGGTGGTCGATCCCCGACTGGGCTGATCCGTCCCGCGGCCGCACCGGACGACGGCCGGCCCGAGGGGTGGGCCGACCGCCGTCCGTTTGGCATGATCGTGCCCCCGGGACACGTGGAAGCGCAGGCAAAAGGGGAGGTCGGCCCGGTGATCCTCACGGTCACGTTGAACACCGCTCTCGACATCACCTATCGCGTGCCGTCCCTGCGGCCGCATGCCCCGCACCGGGTCTCCGAGGTGACGGAACGCCCCGGCGGCAAGGGCGTCAACGTGGCGCGGGTGCTCGCGGCCCTCGGCCACGAGGTGACGGTCACCGGCTTCTCGGGCGGTACGACGGGCCGCGTCCTGCGGGACCGGCTCTCCGGGGTGCCGCACCTGACGGACGCGCTGGTCCCGGTCTCCGGCCCGACCCGGCGCACCGTCGCGGTCGTGGACGAGCGCTCCGGCGGCACCACCCTGCTCAACGAGCCCGGCCCGGCGATCGGCCCCGCCGAGTGGTCCGCGTTCCAGGGGGTGTACGAGGACCTGCTGGCCTCCGCCTCGGCGGTGGCCCTGTGCGGCAGCCTGCCCCCGGGCGTCCCGGTGGGCGCGTACGCGGGCCTGCTGCGCACCGCCCGCGCGGCCGGGGTCCCCACCCTCCTCGACACCAGCGGCGCGGCGCTGCGCCGCGGGGTCGCCGGACGGCCCGACATCCTCAAGCCGAACGCCGACGAACTGGCCGAGCTCACCGGCTCCCACGAACCGCTGACCGCCACCCGGGACGCCCGCCGGCGCGGCGCGGGCGCGGTGGTCGCCTCGCTGGGCGCGGAGGGCCTGCTCGCGGTGACCCCCGAGGGCCGTTGGCGCGCGGCCCCGCCGCGGCGGCTGCGCGGCAACCCGACCGGCGCCGGCGACGCGGCCGTCGCGGGCCTGCTCTCGGCCCTGGTGGAGCACCGCCCCTGGCCCGACCGCCTCGCCCGGGCGGCGGCCCTGGCGGCGGCGACGGTCCTGTCCCCGGCGGCGGGCGAGTTCGACCGGGCGGCCTACGAGGAGCTGCTGACCGGGGTCACGGTGACCGGGGAGGCGAACGCGGCGCAGGGCCCGCACCGGGTCACTTCTTGACCTGGCCCTCCTTCAGCCACAGCTGGTCCAGCAGGACGTTGCACTTGTCCCCGTCGGCGCAGGAGACCGAGATGGTGTTGCTGCCCTTGTTGAGCGTCGGCCAGGCGAAGGTCTGGGTCCAGCCCTTGGAGAAGTCGCCGTCCCCGGCGTGCGCGAAGTTGTCCATGTTGAGCTTGGAGCCGAACTCCTTGCCGTTGACGGTGAGCGTCATCGACTGGGGCTCGTCGGTGGTGCTGTAGCGCACGAAGACGGTGTAGGTGCCGTCCTTCGGGATGTCGTTGACGGTCCAGGTGACCGAGTTCCCCGGCTGGTTGAGGTTGGACACGTAGATGCCGCCGTCGGACTGCGCGCCCTCGACGTCCGACGCGAGGGTGGCCGTGCCGCCCAGCCGCATCGCCTTCGCGTCGGCGGTGGGCAGCTCCGCCGCCTCCTCCTCGTCCTCGCCCTTGCTCGCCGAGGGGGTCGGTTCGCCGCTCTGCTGGGTCTGGGTCGGCGTGGAGCCCGCCTGGTCGTCGCCGCCGTCCTCGTCGTCGCCGCCGATCATGGCCACGCCGATGCCGATCACGACCGCGGCGACCACCGCGATCGCGCCGATGAGCAGGCCCTTGGTGTTCGGACCGCGGCCCCGGCCGCCCCCGCCGCCGTGCGACGGCTGGGGTGAGTGGGCGGTGGGGGCGCCGCCGGGCAGCGTCTCGGGGGCGGCGTAGTGGGCGCTCGGCTGGCCGTAGACGCCCTGCTGCTGCGGTGCCTGCGGGGCGGGGCCCGGCTGGCCGTACTGGCGGGTTCCGACCGGACGCACCCGGTTGACCGAGTTCGGGTAGCCGTAGCCCCCGGACGGCGGCTGAGCCCCGCTGGCCTGCCCGTCGGCGTAGAGGTAGCCGAACGGGTCGTCGTCCTCCGGCGTGCTCGCGCCGTTGTTGCCGGCCGTCATCCCTTGGTGCTCCTAGCTGCGGATCGGGTGCGGTACGAGGGGTGGAGAAGACGAGCCTACCCGCTTCCCATGGCCCGAACGGGTGACCCGGATCGCATCAAACCACTGACCTGTGGTTCATCCCGCACGCCGATGTTGTTTGGGACGAGATCGTTTCTCGACGTACATCCGTTCGTCGGCGGACTTCAACACTTCGTCCGCCGTCATCCCGCAGTGCGCCCACCCGATGCCGAAGCTGGCCCCGACCCGCACGGCCCGTCCCTCGGCCCGGATGGGCTGGATGATCTCGTTGCGCAGCCGTACGGCGAGGTCCTGGGCGTCGGCCCGGCCGAGCCCGTCGGCGAGTATCACGAACTCGTCGCCGCCGAGCCGGGCGACGGTGTCGCCGTCCCGCACGCCGTTGCTGAGCCGGCGGGCCACCTCGATGAGGACCGCGTCACCCGCGTTGTGCCCGAACCGGTCGTTGATCGACTTGAAGCCGTCGAGGTCGCAGAAGAGCACCGCGAGCCCCTTGGCGCCGTCGTCGAACTCCGCGGCCGGCGCGACGGTGTGCACGTGGTGGTCGTATCCCTCGCACTGGTCGGCGCCCGGCGGGAAGTCGAAGTCGTGGCCCCGGTCGAAGACGGGCGGGCCGTAGGCGGCGCCGAAGGAGTCCGCGGAGTCGAAGGACTCGAAGGGCTCCATGGAGTCGACGGAGGCGGGCGGCGCGCTCTGCGGCTGCTGCCGGCACAGCCGGGCGGACAGCCGGGACCGCAGCTCGGCGGAGTTCGGCAGCCCGGTGAGCGAGTCGTGGGAGGCGCGGTGGGCGAGCTGGAGCTCGCGGCGCTTGCGTTCCTCTATGTCCTCGACGTGGGTGAGCAGGAAGCGGGGGCCGTCGGCGGCGTCGGCGACGACCGAGTTGCGCAGCGACACCCAGACGTAGGTGCCGTCGCGGCGGCCCAGGCGCAGCTCGGCCCGGCCGCCCTCGGCGGAGGTGCGCAGCAGGGTGCCGATGTCCTCGGGGTGGACCAGGTCGGAGAAGGAGTAGCGGCGCATCGCGGAGGCGGGGCGGCCCAGGAGGCGGCACAGGGCGTCGTTGGTGCGCAGGATCCGGCCGTGCTGGTCGCCGCCCATCTCGGCGATGGCCATGCCGGAGGGGGCGTACTCGAAGGCCTGCCGGAAGCTTTCCTCACTGGCCCGCAGCGCCTGCTGGTCGCGCTCGAGGCGGACCAGGGCGCGCTGCATGTTGGCGCGCAGACGCGCGTTGCTGATGGCGATGGCGGCCTGGAAGGCGTACATCTGCAGGGCCTCGCGGCCCCAGGCGCCGGGCCGCCGGCCGTTGCGCGGGCGGTCCACGGAGAGGACGCCGACCAGTTCCCCGGAGGTGCCGCCGCCCTGCGGGCCGGGGGCGTGCATCGGGGCGAAGAGCCGGTCGGAGGGGTGCCACTCGTCCTCGAAGCGGGGCGCGGGCCCGTCGGTGTACCACTGCGGGACGTCGTCGTCGTCGAGGACCCAGCCCTCGGTGTGCGGTATGAAGACCAGGTCGCCCCAGCGCTCGCCCATGTTCAGCCGGCGGTCCCAGGACCCGCGGGAGCCGACCCGGCCGGTGATGAGGGCCTCGGCGGCGGAGTTCCCGGCCAGGGCGGCGACCACGAGATCGCCGTCGGGGCGCACGAGATTGACGCACGCCAGCTCGTACCCGAGGGCGCCCACGACGCCGTCGGCGACCGTCTGCAGCGTGTCCGCCAGGCTGCGGGCCGTGTTCATGTCGGCCATGGCCTGGTGCAGTTGCCGCAGCGACGCAAGACGGACGTAGGGTTCCGACTCGGTCTCCATCCTCGCCCTCCCCCCGAGACCTCGCAGCGAATCAAGGGTTGTCTTCGGCGTATCGTCCCAGCAGCTTCCCCGCCACTGAATCACAGCGCGCTGCCCACTCGGTACACAGGGTCAACAATTCTTGCCCCTTGTGACTCAAGTCACAGATAAACGTGAGCAATTGCGTGCTCTCTCCGCGGTTTTCCGCATGCTCACCGAACGCTTTTTTCGTGGTGCTTGTGCAGGGCCTGTGCCCGTCTCGGGCGTTGGTCCTAGGCCCCGGCTCGGACCGGGGCCCGATGCGGGGCCCGTGGAGCGGAGATTAGCGTTTCCGGCGTGCCGAACACTTCCGCCCCGCCCACGATCACCGCTGCGTCCGCCGCCCGGCATGCTGAGGGGGTGAGCAACGACGAGTTCCGAGCCGCCCTGTCCCGGCTGGCCGCCGGCGTGGTCCTGGTGACCGCGCAGGAGCCGCCACTGGACCCCGACGACCCCTCGGCGCCGGCCGGCGAGGACGTCGGCATGACGGCCACCGCGTTCATGTCGGTCTCCCTGGACCCGCCGCTGGTGCTGGTCAGCCTGCGCAACGGCTCCCGCATGGACGACCTCCTCGACGAGCAGCCGCTGTGGGGGGTCTCCGTGCTCTCCGAGAGCCAGCGGCACGTCGCGGGCCGCTTCGCGATGAAGGGCCGGGTCAGCGACCGCCTGCTCTTCGCCGACATCCCGTACCTGCGCGGCGAGCACAGCGGGGCCCCGCTGGTGGGCGGCGCGCTGGCGACCCTGGAGTGCCGCACCGAGCAGCGGGTGCCGGCCGGGGACCACACGCTGGTGATCGGCCGCGTCCTGACGGCCCGGGTGCCGAGTGCGGAGGGCGGTCCGCTGACGTATTTCCGGGGCCGTTACCGGCAGTTGGGCTGAACGCTTTGACGCCGTCACCGAAATCCCTTTTACCGGACGGGATGTGCCCGCCTAGGGTGCCCGGATGACGACGACCACGGCACTTCGCCTCGAAGAGATCACCCCCGGGAATCTCGAGGCCGCCCTCGGCATACGGGTCCGCCCCGACCAGGAATTCGCCGTCGCGCCGGTGGTGAAATCCCTCGCCGAGGCATACGTCCGTCCGGACTCCGCCTGGCCCCGCCTGATCATGGACGGCGACCGCGCGGTCGGCTTCCTGATGGCCTTCCTCGACATCGACTGGCACGAGGACGGCGGCAGCGTCGTCCGCTCCGGCCTGTGGCGGCTGAACATCGCGGCGGAGGAGCAGGGCAAGGGCTACGGCCGCTTCGCCGTGGAGTCGGTGGCCGAGGAGCTCCGCCGCCGGGGCGCCCGCGAGTTCCACGTCACCTGGCACCCCGGTGACGACGGCCCCGAGGGCTTCTACCTGGGCCTGGGCTTCCGCAGGACCGGAGAGGTCGTCGAGGGCGAGACGGTGGGCGTACTGGACCTGGACTGAAACGCCGGGGCCCTTGTCCGGACACCGGGCCCAGCGCCCCGAGGAGACGCGGGACCGCCCCCGCGCGCGCCTACCGCCGCACGGGCGCGCCCCGAAGGGGCGCGGGAACTTGCGCGACCGACCGCGACGGACCCGCAGGGCCGTCCACGCAGCGTCCCCGGACCTCCGGCCCGACGCCTCCGCAGGAGCCACCGGGGCCGCGCCCAGGGGGAGCCGGGGGTCACCCCCAGTCCCGCGCGGAGCGCCCCCGCTTGGTCTCGGACCGCTGCTTCTTCTCCCGCAGCCGCCGCTCGTTGATCCCGCGCGGGACACGCGTCGGCCGGCGCGGCCTCGGCGGAGGCGCGGTCGCCTCCGCGAGCAGCGCCGCGAGGCGCACCGCGGCGGTCTCGCGGTTGCGCCACTGCGAGCGGTGCTCCGAAGCGCGGACGGTGATCACCCCACCGGTCAGCCGCCCGGCCAGCCGCTCCAGCGCCCGTTCCTTCCACACCTCGGGCAACGCCTCGGTGCGGGCGAGGTCGAAACGCAGCTCGACCTGGGAGTCACTGGTGTTCACATGCTGTCCGCCGGGCCCGGACGACCGCGAGAAACGCCACATGAGCTCGGCCTCGGGCAGCGGGACGGAGCCGCGGATGAGATAGGGACCGGACATGCCGTACAGGTTCCCGCGCCTGACCGGGCCACGTCACGCGAATATCCCGTGTCCCCCGACCCCCGGTCCGGGGACCGGGGGTCGGGGGACACGGGTAAAGAAAGTAAAGGGACCTGGAACCTCTCGCGCCCCTCTCCACGTTCAATGGGGTAGCTGTAGCTTCTAGCCGTACGTAAACGAGGGAAGGGACTCCCAACAATGGCTGTAAGCCTGTCCAAGGGTGGCAACGTCTCGCTCACCAAGGAGGCTCCGGGCCTGACCGCCGTCACCGTGGGCCTCGGCTGGGACGTCCGCACCACCACCGGCACGGACTTCGACCTCGACGCCTCCGCGATCGCGGTCAACACGCAGGGCAAGGTCTACTCGGACGCCCACTTCGTGTTCTTCAACAACAAGCAGACCCCGGACAACTCCATCGTCCACACGGGTGACAACCGCACCGGCGAGGGCGCCGGCGACGACGAGGCGATCAACGTCAACCTGGCCGCGCTCCCGGCCGACATCGACAAGATCGTCTTCCCGGTGTCGATCTACGACGCCGAGAACCGCTCGCAGAACTTCGGCCAGGTGCGCAACGCCTACATCCGCATCGTCAACCAGGCCGGGGGCGCCGAGATCGCCCGCTACGACCTCTCCGAGGACGCGGCCACCGAGACCGCCATGGTCTTCGGCGAGCTGTACCGCAACGGCGCGGAGTGGAAGTTCCGCGCCGTCGGCCAGGGCTACGCCTCGGGCCTCGTGGGCATCGCCCAGGACTTCGGCGTCAACGTCTGACGGACGCCCGCCTCCCGTGACGGAGCCCCCGGCCGGGCGGTGACCCGCCCGGCCGGGCCTCCGGCACACGCTCAGGGCCGCTCCGGTCGCCCCGCGCCGTACAGCCAGTCCTCCCAGATCCCCGCGAAGTCCCGGTCCGGAGCCGACCTCTCCACGAACGCCGTGAAGTCGCCGGTGTCCGCGTTGCCGTGGCGGTGCGCCCGCGCCCAGCCCCGGAGCAGGTCCCGGAAGGCGTCGTCGCCGACCGTCTGCCGGACCTTGTGCAGGACCATCGCGCCCCGCCCGTACACGGGAGCGGCGGAGAGGTGCGCCGCGTCCGGCGGCTCGGCGGGCGGGAAGGACCAGAGCTCCTCCTCGGCGCCCGCGTCCGGGACGTACCCGCCGGCGTACAGCGCGTCGAAGGTCCGCTGCGCCGTGTCACCGCCGTGCTCCTCCCGCCACAGCCACTCCGCGTAGGTCGCGAAGCCCTCGTTGAGCCACATGTCCCGCCAGGTCCTCGGGGTGACCGAGTCGCCGTACCACTGGTGGGCGATCTCGTGGACCAGCAGCCCGGTGTCGGGGGCCCCGGGGAAGACGGGCCGGCTCTGGGTCTCCAGGGCGTACCCGGCGTCCTCCGGGCGCTCGACGATCACACCCGCGGAGGAGAAGGGGTACGGGCCGAAGGTCCGTTCCGCCCACGCCAGCACCTCGGGGAGCCGCGCCAGGGACGCGCGGCTCGCCTCCGCCTGCTCCGGATCGACGGCCGTGTACACGGGCAGCCCGCCGGCGGTCGTCGTGCGGCGGACGTCGTACCGGCCGACGGCCAGCGTCGCGAGGTAGCTCGCCATCGGCTCGCCGGTGCGCCAGCGGTACGTCGTGCGGTCCCCCTTCCGCTCCTCACCGGCCGGCTCCCCGTTGGACACCGCCCGCACCCCCTCCGGCACGGTCACCGCCAGGGAGTACGTCGCCTTGTCGGAGGGGTGGTGGTTGCCCGGGAACCACGCCGTCGACCCCACCGGCTGCCCCAGCGCCAGCGCCCCGTCGGCGGTGCGCAGCCAGCCCTCCTCGGAACCGTCCGGATCGGTGACGGTCACCGGGGCGCCTGCATAGCGGACGGTCACCCGGAAGGTGCCGCGCACCGCCTCGCGCGGGCGGACGGTCAGCTCCTGCCCCGTCCGGCTCCAGCGGGCGGCCGCGCCGTCCACGGTGACCTCCTCGACGTCGAGGCCCTCGAGGTCGAGATTGAGCGCGGAGAGGTCCTCCGCCGCCCGGGCGGTGATCACCGCGGTACCGGTGAGACGGTGCGCGCGGGGGTCGTAGGCGAGGTCGAGGGCGTAGTGGCGGACGTCGTAACCGCCGTTGCCGGCCTTCGGGAAGTACGGGTCGCCCACACCGGAACCGCCGGCCGGAGCCCCCGGTCCTCCCCCGCAGGCGGCCGCCGACACCACGAGCAGGGCGGCGAGGGCGCTGCGGGAGCCGGGGCGGTGAGGGCGCACCCCGGGATCCTATGAGGGACGGCGCGCCACGACGTGGCACCATCACCCACGTGCTCGACATCGGCTACGCCCTCTCCAACCGCTTCCCCGACCCCCCGCAGACCGACTACCGCCGCGCGGACGTCCACGCCCTGCGGCACGACCTCTTCTGCGGGGACGTCTACCTCGCCGACACGACGTCGGACCGCGAACTGTCCACAGCCTGGGGATGGGTGCCGGTGCTCGACTTCGCGTGGGCGCTGTGCGACATCGTGGAGCGGATCGACCGGGACCCGGCCGGCTCCCGCGCCTCCCGTCCCCAGCACGCGGAGCTGGACTTCACCGAGTCCACCGACCGCCTGCTCTTCGAGCGCCGCTTCGGCTGGGTGGACATCGAGGCGGAGTGGCTGCCCGCCTCCGAGCCCCCGCTGACCTTCTCCCACACCGAGCTGCGCCGCGAGGCCCGCGACTTCCTCCACGACCTCCTCGCCGACCTGACCGACCTCCACGAGGACCTCGGCGAGAACCCGGCCGTCTGGACCCTCCAGGCCCGCTATCCCCGCCTGAAGTAGCCCTCACCCCTCCACTCTGATCCCCCTCTCCCCCGCCAGCACCGGCGCCAGGTCCAGCAGCTGGGCCGTGCTGATCACCGCCCCCGACAGCCGGTCCACCCCCCGCGCGATCTCCAGCGGCGCGGCCCCGCGCAGGTCCACGTCCTTCAGCGTGGCCCCCGAGAGGTCCGCGTCCTTCAGGGCGCAGTCCACGAACTCCACCCGCTCCAGCAGGGCCCCGCCGAAATCCGGCTCCACCAGGACACAGCCCTCGAAGACCACGTCCTGGAGCCGGGCCGAGCGCAGGTTCAGAAAGTCGATCTTCCCGCCCCGGATCAGCACCCGCTCCAGCGCCGCCCCGTGCAACTGCGTCCCCCCGAGCCGCGCGTCGGTCAGCTCGACGTCGCGCAGGGTCGCCCCGGCCAGGTCGGTGCCCACACCCCGGACACCGGCGAGCACCGAGTCCAGCACCCGGGCCCGGGACAGCCGCGTGCCGTCCAGCGCGCACCCCGTCAGCACGCAGTCCATGAAGCGCGCCCCGCCGCCGTCCTGCCCGGCGAAGTCCGCCTCCCGGAACTCCAGCCCGTCGTAGTCCCCGTCCGGCTCCAGCCCGCCGCCCTCGTACCGCTCCGGCGCGGGCAGCCGGAGCTCCGGACGCCGCGCCGCCTTCACCCCCGGACCGCCCACCGCTCTCCTCGTCATGCCCCCATGCTGCACCCCACCCCTGACAATCCATCCGACCAGGAGAAACCCCGGGCATGTCCCTTCTCCGACCTCCCGGCGACCTCCCCGACAGCGCCCTCGGAGCGCGCGCCCCGCCGAGGCCGCCGCCCACCGGGCCCCGGGGAGCAGGGGCACGACCGGAAAAGCCGTTCCGGAGCCGTGGCGGGCGCCGCTACCGTGCACGGGGTGATCGACGTTCCCGCGGGACTCGCCGCCGCCCAGGAGAAGTACAACAAGGAGGCGGGCCGCGCCTTCGTCGCCGCCCTCCCGGACCTCACCGCCGCCTTCCTGGACCGCTGGGAGCTGCGCGTCACCGGTACGCCCATGCACGGCGTCAGCGCCCTCGTCCTCCCCGTCGACCGCGCGGACGGCACACCGGCGGTGCTCAAGCTCCAGCTCCGCGACCACGAGACCGACGGCGAGCCGGCCGCCCTGCGCCGGTGGAACGGCGACGGGGCGGTCCGCCTGCTCGCCCACGACGAACCCACCGGCACCATGCTCCTGGAACGCCTCGACGCCTCCCGGATGCTCGCCCACCGGCCCGACGTCCACGAGGGCGTCCTGGTGATCGCCCGCCTCCTCGCCCGCCTCCACGCCACCCCGGCCCCCGACGGCATGCGCCGCCTCGGCGACATCGCCCGGTCCATGCTGGAGCGGACCCCCGCCGTCCTGGACCGCGTCCCGGACCCGGCGGCCCGCCGCCTCGTCGCCGACTGCGCCGCCGCCGTGCGCGAGGTCGCCGACGAGCCCGGCGACCGCCTGCTCCACTGGGACCTGCACGACGAGAACGTCCTCGCCGCCGACCGCGCCCCCTGGCTCGCCATCGACCCCAAGCCGCTGGCCGGCGACCCCGGCTTCGACCTGTGGCCCGCCCTCGCCAACAACTTCGACCCCGACGACATCGCCTGGCGCTTCGACGCCATGACCGACGTCCTCGGCCTGGACCGCGCGCGGGCGCGCGCCTGGACGTACGGCCGGCTGCTGCAGAACTGCCTGTGGAAGACGGAGGACGGCCGCCCCCTGGACGAGAACGACCTGGAGATCGCACGCCGCCTGCGCGGGCGTGGGGGAGGTCGGACCCGGTAGCGCCCTCGCGTCCTTGGTTCCCTCGTCCTGGCACCCTGCCGCTGAGGCCGGACACCGCGGACGACCGCCCCCTCCATGAGCAGGTGGCCTCGGCGGTCCGGCGCGCCGTCGCCGAGGGGGGTGCGCGCCGGGTGACCGGCTCCCCCGGCGCGGGAGCGCCGGCACCGAGGACGGCGGCCCCGCTCCACGGCTCCGAGCGGGGCCGCGGTGCGTCCCCGATGGCGAACTCCCGTCCCGAGGCGGAAGGATGCGCACGCGTCGCTCTCCGCCGCTCCCGGTCCGGACCACGCGAAAGGCCAGGCCACGAGTTGCGTGACCTGGCCTTTTCGGGAGCCCCCTGTCGGATTCGAACCGACGACCTACGCATTACAAGTGCGTTGCTCTGGCCAGCTGAGCTAAGGAGGCGTCGCGCGGCGCGCGCGAAGGCTGGTCCACTGTACACAGAGCCGGTTTCGCCGGGCCACGCACTTGTGGGGGCGGGGTCCGCCGTTTCACCCCAGGCCGTACGCGAAGGTGTACGCCACCTTCGTCTCCCCGTGCCGGTGGGTGAACCCGCCCGTACCGCGCAGGCCGGTCAGCTCCCCGGTGCCCGAGCCCTCGACGACCTCGAAGGCGCAGTGGACGGTGCCGTCGCTCCCGAAGCGGCCGCGTTCCTCCAGGACGAAGGTGCCGGCGCGGCCGTCGACCCGGCCTGCGACGAGCTCCATGCCCGCGAAGGTGCCGGTTCCGTCGGCCAGGTGGGTGATCGTGTAGTCGCAGGTGGTGGCCTCGGCCTCGATGCCGCCCGAGAAGGCGTTGGTGACGGTGGCGTGCGCGAGCCGGGGCAGGCCGTCCTCCCCGGTGACGGGGTCCTCCCTCCAGTCGGCGAAGGTGAAGTGGCCGGTGAGTTCGGTGGTGGACATGGGTGTTCCCTTCCGGGGTGGCCGATGGTGTGCCCCCCACTCTTCCGGCCGTACCTGACACCTTCTGTCAGGTACCGCGGACAATGGCCCCATGCGCGCCGACCGGCTCCTCTCCCTGCTCCTGCTGCTGCAGAACCGCGGCCGGATGACCGCTGCCGAGCTGGCGGCCGAGCTGGAGGTGTCGGTGCGCACCGTCTACCGGGACGTCGAGGCGCTCGGCGCCTCCGGGGTGCCGGTGTGCGCCGAGCGCGGGCCGGAGGGCGGCTACCGCCTGATGGACGGCTATCGCACGCGGCTCACCGGGCTCACGGACGCGGAGGCCGGTTCACTGGTCCTCGCGGGGCTGCCGGGACCGGCCAGGGAGCTGGGGCTGGGCGCCGTGCTGGCGAGCGCCCAGCTGAAGGTGGAGGCCGCCCTGCCGGGCGAACCGGCGGACCGGGCGCGGCGGGTGCGCGAGCGGTTCCACCTGGACGCGCCCGCCTGGTTCCGGGACGCCGACCCGGTACCGCACCTGGAGCCGATCGCGAGGGCGGTGTGGGAGCGCAGGGTGTTGCGCACCCGCTACCGCCGCTGGCGCGGCGAGGTGCGCCGGGAGGTGCGTCCGCTGGGGCTCGTGCTGAAGGGCGGCATCTGGTACCTGGTGGCGCTGGCGGACGACGCGGTGCGCACCTACCGGGTGTCACGGTTCCAGGAGGTGGCGGAGACCGGCGAGGAGTTCACCCGGCCCGCGGGGTTCGACCTGGCCGCGTACTGGACGGAGTCCTCCCGGCGGCTGGAGGAGGCGACGCGGCGGGGCACGGCCCGGCTGCGGCTGTCGCCGCGCGGGCAGAAGCTGCTGCCGATGCAGTTCGGGGCGGCGGGGGTGCGGGCGCTCGCGGGCGCGGGACCGGCGGACGGGCGGGGCTGGGTGGAGGTGGAGCTGGCCGTCGAGTCGGAGGCGGTCGCCACCGGCGATCTGCTGCGGCTCGGCGTCGAGGCGGAGGTGCTCGGCCCGGCGGGACTGCGGGAGGCGGTCGCCGCGGCGGTGGCGGTGCTGGCGGACCGGTACGGGGCGGGGCGCTGATCGCGTGCCCGGCCGGGCGCCGGCCCCCGCGCAACCGGGCCGTCATCCCGGCGGTCGAAAGTTTGCATGAAATTCACAGCCCTGGAACTACTGACAACCAGATGAACGCCCGGTACCGTCCTGTGCCAGTTCACCCACGTGGACCACACCACTGCGGAGCACCCGTCGTGGCACCGCCTTCCTACTCGGATCGTCCGGCACGTTCCTGCCGGTAGAAGGGGACCATTCACCATGGCCACTGTCACGTTCGACAAGGCGACCCGGATCTACCCGGGTTCCACCAAGCCCGCCGTCGACGCCCTGGAGATCGACATCGCGGACGGCGAGTTCCTCGTCCTGGTCGGCCCGTCCGGTTGCGGCAAGTCCACCTCGCTCCGCATGCTCGCGGGGCTCGAGGACGTCAACGGCGGCGCCATCCGCATCGGCGACCGCGACGTCACGCACCTGCCGCCGAAGGACCGGGACATCGCCATGGTGTTCCAGAACTACGCGCTCTACCCGCACATGACGGTCGCCGACAACATGGGCTTCGCGCTCAAGATCGCCGGCGTCAACAAGGCGGAGATCCGGCAGAAGGTCGAGGAGGCCGCGAAGATCCTCGACCTCACCGAGTACCTGGACCGCAAGCCGAAGGCGCTCTCCGGCGGTCAGCGCCAGCGTGTCGCGATGGGCCGCGCCATCGTGCGTGAGCCGCAGGTGTTCCTCATGGACGAGCCGCTGTCCAACCTGGACGCCAAGCTCCGCGTGTCCACCCGTACGCAGATCGCGTCGCTCCAGCGCCGCCTGGGCATCACCACCGTCTACGTCACCCACGACCAGGTCGAGGCCCTCACCATGGGCGACCGCGTCGCGGTCCTCAAGGACGGTCTGCTCCAGCAGGTCGACTCCCCGCGCAACATGTACGACAAGCCCGCGAACCTCTTCGTCGCCGGCTTCATCGGCTCCCCCGCCATGAACCTGGTCGAGGTCCCGGTCACCGACGGCGGCGTGAAGTTCGGCAACTCGGTGGTGCCGGTGCAGCGTGACGCGCTCTCCGCGACCAGCGACAAGACCGTCACCGTGGGCGTCCGCCCCGAGCACTTCGACGTGGCCGGCGCCGACTCCGACCAGGGTGTCGCCGTCACCGTCAACGTCGTCGAGGAGCTGGGCTCCGACGCGTACGTCTACGGCACCGCGCAGGTCGGCGGCGAGGCCAAGGACATCGTGGTCCGCGTCGGCGGCCGTGAAGTCCCGGAGAAGGGCAGCGTGCTGCACGTCGTGCCGCGCGCGGGCGAGACCCACGTGTTCTCGACCTCGACCGGTGCGCGCCTGTCCGACTGACCGTCGCCGCCGCGACCGTCGTTCACGGAAAGGGCCCCGCAGGCGCTGCGGGGCCCTTCGCGTTGTCGACAAATACCCCGTCACAACGGTCATTTCGAGCGGTGTACGTCAACACGCGTCCTGGAGTACGGGGTTCCGGGTCCCCCGTAACGGTGACGGAATGTTTCCTTGTCGCTACCGGACGCTACCCTCACACGCGTGAAGCACTCCACTAACCGTCAGACGCGTCGCGGCCGGGGCCCCGCCCGCCGGATCGGCCGCTCCCTCGCCTTCGTCCTGCCCGTCGTCCTGGTGTTCTCGGGAACCCTCGCGGTCGCGCGGGTCAACTGGTCGGGAGCGTCCCCCTCCAGCCCGGTGCTCACCGCCGCGGACACCTCCGCCTCCGGCGTCCCCTCGCGCGCCGGTGCCCGCGCGCCGCAGCACGTGCTGCGGGACAGGCTGCTGGTGGAACTGCAGGAGGAGAACCCGGGTGTGGCGCTCACCCACCTCCAGCAGGCGGTGGACGACCGCCCGTCGCTGGCGAAGCACTGCGCCTCCATCGCCCGCACCCTCGGCAAGGCGGCGGTCCGCGTCTACGGCCCCACCAAGGCCCAGTCCTACGCCCGCCCGGTCTGCGACACCTCCTTCGCCACCGGCGTCACCACAGCCGCCGGCTGACCCCGGCCGCCCCCGCGGGCGCCGGGCTGCGCGACCGCCCCGGCGCACAGCGACGCGGGGCACCCCGTCACACGTCCGCCCCACCCCCCTTTCCCCCGCCCCCACACCGGCGCCGGACCCCCCGCGAGCGCCGCGTAAAGTGCGGGCATGACCGATCCGCGTGCCGTCGCCCGCCCCGTGCAAGCCGTCGTCCTGGCCGGGGGCCAGGGGTCCCGGCTTCGTCCGTACACCGACGACCGCCCCAAGCCGATGGTCGAGATCCCCGGCACGGGAACCCCGATCATCGGTCACCAGCTCTCCTGGCTCGCCGAGGAGGGCGTGACGGACGTGGTGGTCTCCTGCGGCCATCTCGCCGAGGTCCTGCAGAAGTGGCTGGAGAGCGCCGACCTGCCGCTCTCCGTCACCACCGTCGTCGAGACGGAACCCCTCGGCCGCGGCGGCGGCCTGAAGTACGCCGCCGCCCACCTGCCGCACCCGGACCGGCCCTGGTACGCCACCAACGGCGACATCTGGACCCGCTTCTCGCTGCGCGACATGGCCGACTTCCACACCGAGCGCGACGCCGTGGCCACCCTCGCCCTGGCCCGCCCGCGCATCCCGTGGGGTGCGGTGCGCACGGACGGCTTCGGCCACATCACCGACTTCATCGAGGCCCCGCCGTCGACCTTCGAGATCAACGCGGGCGTGTACGTGTTCTCCCCCGAGTTCGCCGGTCTGCTCCCGGAGCGCGGCGACCACGAGCGCACCACGTTCCCGCGTCTCGCGCGGGAACGCCGCCTGGCCGGTTTCCCGATCCCCCAGGGTTCCTACTGGCGCGCGATCGACACCGCGAAGGACCTGACGGAGGCGGCCAAGGAGCTGGCGGGGCAGGGTCGCTGAGCCCCCTGTCCACCGGGCGCGGCTCCGGCCGTCCGTGGACGCCGTCGTACGACCGTGGGGTCCCGCACGTTCGACGGGGGGGGGCCCCCCGGGGGGGGGGGGGGGGGGGCCCCCAAACCACCGGCGGGGGCCGCCGTTCTACCGCGGGGGGGGCCCCCCCCGCCCACGGGGGGCCACCCCACGGTCGTGTGCGGGCGGCCGCCGCTATCCCAGGAGGCGGCCCACGAGTCCGGGGTTCCCGGAGGAGGAGCCGCCGCCGCTGTCGCCGCCGCTCGGGGTGCCGCCTCCGGTGCCGCCGGAGGCGCTGCCGCCGCCCGAGGTCGGGCCGGTGGTGGTGCTCGGCGCCTGGCCGGCCGGGGTGGACCGCTGGGGCGGGGCCTGGCCCGCGCTGCCCTGGGTCTGGCTGGGCGCGCCGGTGGCCGTGCCGGTGCCCCGGGTCGCCCCGGGGGTGGTGGCGTCGGCGGGCGGGCTCACCGTGCCCGACGTGGCGCCCCGGGGGGGTGAGGTGGAGGCGGACGGGGTCCGCTCCTCCTTCCGGCGCTCGCCGGACTCGACGGGCAGCGGGGAGCCGGGGAGCTCGTTGCGCGGGGCCTCGCCGGGTCCGGGGACGACCACCCGGTCGGCGTCCCGGACGGCGCCGCCGAGCAGTGCGCCGACGAGCATGCCGGCCCCGCAGACCACGAAGGTGATCAGGGCGCCCCGGCGCAGGACGTGGCGGCGCAGGTCCCAGATGTCGGCGCGGGGACCGAGCCGGCGCCAGGCCCCGCCCGCGAGGCGGCCGTCGACGGAGTAGACGGGGGCACCCGCGATGATCAGCGGCGACCAGGCGGCGAGGTAGATGATGTCGGGCGTCTCGTAGGCGGGGACGCTCTTCCAGCTGACGGTGACCAGCAGCGCCGCCGAGAGCGCCGCCCCGACGACGGCGGCCACGCGCTGCCAGCAGCCGAGGACGGTCAGGACGCCGACGACGATCTGCGCGAAGGCGATGGCCAGTCCGGAGCCGACGGGGTGCTCGAGGGCGAACTGGCGCAGCGGCTCGGCGACTTCCCAGGGGTGCAGGGAGTGCAGCCACGTGACCATGGAGCCGCGCTCGCCGCCCTCGAAGTAGAGGGGGTCGCACAGCTTGCTCATCCCGGCGTAGACGGAGATGCCGCCGAGGAAGACGCGCAGCGGGAGCAGGACGACGCCGAGGTTCATCCGGCGGCCGGGGTAGTAGGCGTGCCGGGCCGGGTCGTCGCCGTGCCGCCTGCCGCGCCGGCCGGTGGCCTCGGCCCCGTCGTCGTGGGCGGGCTCGTCGTAGGCGCTGCCGACCGGGCGCATCGGGGGCAGGAGGGGTCCGTCGGCGGGGCGGCGCTGGGCGCCGACGAACGGCGTCTCGAGGGGCCGGGTGGCCGGGCCGTCGGCGTGGTCGGGCCCGGCGCCGGGGCGCGGGACGACCCGGGTGACCCCGGTGCCGGCGGGCGGCTCGTCGGCGTGGCCGACGCCCCCGTGCCGTACGGCCTGGAGCAGCCGGTGGGCGCCGGTGTCGTCGGGCGCGGACCGGCCGCTCCAGACGACGGGCCGGCGGCGGGCGGCGGTCTGGCCCGGCGTGCCCACGGTGGTGACGACGGGGATGCGGGCGGTCTCCTCGGCGGCACTCGCGTGCCGTGCGATCCGCGGCGACGAGGCGTGCCGCGCCGAGGCGCCCAGCTGCACGCGGAAGCTGGCGTGATTGACGATGACCTGCGCCGGATCGCTCGGCACCTTCACCATGCTCAGCGCGGGAGCGTCGTCGAGTCCCGACGAGCGGTCCCCCGTGGGTGTGCGGGGTGTTCTGGTGTCCACACTCATCTAACCGAGTGACGTGCCGTTAGGACACTGCCTTGACCCGCCGGATGTGTCCGGACCCCGTCAAGCCGGTCCGGACCACTCGGAACACTCCGTGCGGGCGACCCCGCCGAACGGCCGTCCGGCCCCGTGCGGCACGGTCCCCGTCGCCGCACGGCCGTGCCGGCCTCCGGCCGGCGTCCTCGCCGCCCCGGGGTCAGCCCCGCCGGCGCGCCGCCTCGTACAGCACGATCCCCGCCGCCACGCCCGCGTTGAGCGACTCGGCGCCGCCCGGCATCGGGATCCGCACCCGGACGTCGCACGTCTCGCCGACCAGCCGGGACAGTCCCTTGCCCTCGCTGCCCACGACCACGACGACCGGACCGCCCAGCGCGTCCAGCGCGCCGAGTTCGGCCTCGCCGTCGGCCGCCAGGCCGACGACCGCGATCCCGGCCTTCTTGTACGCCTCCAGCGCGCGCGTCAGGTTGGTGGCGCGGGCGACGGGCGTGCGGGCGGCCGTACCGGCGGACGTCTTCCAGGCGCCGGCCGTCATCCCGGCGGCGCGCCGCTCGGGCACCACGACGCCGTGGCCGCCGAAGGCGGAGACGGACCGGACGACCGCGCCGAGGTTGCGCGGGTCGGTGACCCCGTCGAGGGCCACGATCAGCGGGTCCTCGCCCTCGTCGTGGGCGGCGGCGACCAGGTCCTCCGGGTGTGCGTACTCGTACGGCGGGACCTGCAGGACCAGGCCCTGGTGGTTCAGGCCGTTGGTCATGCGGTCGAGCTCGGGGCGGGGCGCCTCCATGAGGTTGATGCCGCCGCGCTCGGCCGCGAGCTGGAGCGCCTCGCGCACCCGCTCGTCGTTGTCGATGAACTGCTGGACGTACAGCGTGGACGCGGGCACGCCCTCGCGCAGCGCCTCGACGACCGGGTTGCGGCCGACGACGAGTTCGGAGGTCGAGCGGCCCCCGCCGCGCCGCTGCGGGGTGCGGCCCTGGGCGCGTCGCGCCTTCGCCTGGGCGGCGCGCTGCTTGGCGTGCCCCTTGCGCATCTCGGCGGGCGGCGTCGGCCCCTTGCCTTCCAGGCCCCGGCGTCGCTGGCCGCCGCTGCCGACCTGCGCGCCCTTCTTGCCGGACATGCGGCGGTTGTTCGCGGCCATGAGGTATCCGTCTCCGTGAAGTCGTGGGTGGTGCCGATGTGCGTACGGCCTGCGGTGTGCCTATGAAGTGTGCCGCCCGGAGGCCCGGACGGCACAGTCGATCTTCGGGTGCCCCGGCTCCTCAGCGCGGGCCGAGGCTCCAGCGCGGCCCCTGCGGGCCGTCCTCGATGACCAGTCCGGACTGGTTGAGCTGGTCGCGGATGGCGTCCGCGGTGGGCCAGTCCTTGCGGGCCCGGGCGGCCTCGCGCTGGTCGAGGACCATGCGGACGAGGGTGTCGACCACCCCGTGGAGGTCCTCGCCCCGGTCGCCCTCACCGGCCCAGTGCGGGTCCAGCGGGTCGAGGCCGAGCACGCCGAGCATGGCGCGGACCTCCGCGAGCCGGGCGACGGCCTCCTCCTTGTCGTCGGCGGCCAGCGCGCTGTTGCCCTGCCGGACGGTGGTGTGCACGACGGCGAGCGCCTGCGGGACGCCCAGGTCGTCGTCCATCGCCTCGGCGAACGCGGGCGGCACCTGGTCGGCGGGTTCGACGACGCCCCCGGCCTTCTCCACCACGCGCTGCACGAAGCCCTCGATCCGCGCGAACGCGGACTCGGCCTCGCGCAGGGCCTCCTCGCTGTACTCGATCATCGACCGGTAGTGCGGGGTGCCCAGGTAGTAGCGCAGCACGATGGGCCGCCAGCGCTTGACCATCTCGCTGACCAGCACCGAGTTGCCGAGCGACTTCGACATCTTCTCGCCGCTCATGGTGACCCAGGCGTTGTGCACCCAGTACCGGGCGAACTCGTCGCCGTAGGCCTTGGCCTGGGCGATCTCGTTCTCGTGGTGCGGGAAGATCAGGTCGAGACCGCCGCCGTGGACGTCGAAGGCGCTGCCGAGGTACTTGTGCGCCATCGCCGAGCACTCCAGGTGCCAGCCGGGGCGCCCGCGGCCCCACGGCGTCTCCCAGCTCGGCTCGCCGGGCTTGGCCGCCTTCCACATCGCGAAGTCGCGCGGGTCCCGCTTGCCGGTCTCGCCCTCGCCCGACGGCTGGAGCAGGTTGTCGAGCTCCTGGTTGGACAGCCTCAGGTACCCGGGGAACGAGGTGACGGCGAAGTACACGTTGCCGTCGGCCTCGTAGGCGTGCCCGCGCTCGATGAGGCCGCGCATCATCTCGACCATCTCGGTGATGTGGCCGGTGGCGCGCGGCTCGTAGGTCGGGGGCAGGCAGCCGAGGGCCCGGTAGCCGTCGGTGAAGGCGCGCTCGTTGTCGTAGCCGATGGACCACCAGGGGCGGCCCTGCTCGGCGGACTTGGCGATGATCTTGTCGTCGATGTCGGTGACGTTGCGGACGAACGTCACCTCCAGGCCGCGGTACTCGAACCAGCGGCGCATGATGTCGAAGTTCAGACCCGAGCGGATGTGCCCGATGTGGGGCGCCGCCTGCACGGTGGCGCCACACAGGTAGATCGAGACGCGACCCGGCCGGAGCGGGGTGAAGTCACGGATCTGCCGGGCGCTGGTGTCGTACAGGCGAATAGTCACGACACCAGGGTAGTGGGCGCGGGGGCGTGCGGTGCGCCTCCTGCGGTTTCGACGGCGCATGTCCCGTGCGGGCCCGGTGGGGGCCGGTCGCGCCCGCGCGGCGGGGCCGCGCGCCGTCCGGCCCGCGCCCCTCTCCGGCCGGACCGGTCACCCTTCCCGCGCGACGTGGACGACCAGCGCCGTCGCCACCGCCATGAGGCCCTCGTCCCGGCCCGGGAAGCCCAGGCCGTCCGTGGTGGCGCCGGAGACCGAGACCGGGGCGCCCGCCGCTTCCGAGAGGAGCCGCTGCGCCTCGTCCCTGCGCTTGCCGATCTTCGGGCGGGGGCCGACGACCTGCACGGCGACGTTGCCGATGCGGAAGCCGGCCTCGCGGACGATGCGGGCGGCCTCCTTCAGCAGGGTGACCCCGGACGCGCCGGACCATTCGGGGCGGCCGGTGCCGAAGTGCTGTCCGAGGTCGCCGAGGCCGGCGGCGGAGAACAGGGCGTTGCAGGCGGCGTGGGCGACGACGTCGGCGTCGGAGTGGCCGGCCAGGCCGGGGCCCTCGCCCTCCCACTTCAGGCCCGCACACCACAGTTCGCGGCCGTCCTCGAAGGCGTGGACGTCGGTGCCGACGCCGACCCGGGGCAGGGGGTACGGCTCAGAAGCCATCGTTGTGCCTCCTGCGGGCCAGGACCGCCTCGGCGAGGACCAGGTCGAGGGGACGGGTGACCTTGAAGGCCTCCTCGTGCCCGGGGACGGTGACGACGGTGAGGCCGAGCTGTTCGACCATGCTCGCGTCGTCGGTGACGTCGCCCCTCACCGTCTCGTGGGCGCGCACCAGGGTGGCCCGGTCGAAGCCCTGCGGGGTCTGCACCGCGCGCAGCAGCGACCGGTCGGGGGTGGCGACCACGGGTTCCGGGTCCCCGGGCACGGCGGCGGGCTCGACCTGCTTGACGGTGTCGGCGAGCGGCAGCGCGGGCACGACGGCGGGCGCGCCGTCGCGCACGGCCTCGATGACGGCGTCGACGGTGTCCACGGGGACCAGCGGGCGGGCCGCGTCGTGCACCAGGACGATGTCGTAACCGGGCGGCAGCGCGTCGAGGCCGAGCCGCACGGACTCCTGGCGGCTCTCGCCGCCGGGGACCACGAGGAAGTCGGTGCGCTCGGGCAGCGCGTGCGCGTCGAGCAGCGTCCTGACCTCGGCGGCGCCGTCGGGCGGGGCCACGACGACGACGAGGGAGACGGCGCGGGAGTCGGCCATCGCACGGATCGCGTGGACGAGCATGGGCGTGCCGCCCAGGGCGCGGAGCGCCTTGGGGGCGCCCGGACCGAGGCGTACGCCACGGCCGGCGGCCGGGATCACGGCCGCCGTACGGGTGGCCGTACGGCCGGGTGCGGGGTTCGGCGACGGCGGGGGGAGCGGATCGTCAGACATCGGTTCCTGTCAGGTTTGTGTGCTCGGCCTACGTGGGTATGGCCTGGGCGTACCCCCTGCTCCCGGAGCGGGGAGTGCCGGGTGTTCCGCCTTGACCAGCCCCTTCCGTGATTCTGGTCGAGCCGACCGCCCGGGCCCGGCACGCCGGGGGCGGGGACGTGAGTGAGGACACATTCCCGGTACGACGCACGTGCAGCGTAGACAAGGCGTTCGGGTGCGGACATGCCGCAGCGCCCGGCGACGTCCATGACGTCATCGGGCACCGCGGCATTTCGGTGTGCTGAGTGCTGAGAGTGAGGCGCGCGCTACGACCGCGCGCCACGAGCCACGAGCTGCGGCTCGGGGATCTCAGGAGGCGAGAACCTCGTCGAGCAGGGCCTCCGCCTTGTCCTCGTTGGTGTTCTCCGCGAGGGCGAGCTCGCTGACCAGGATCTGGCGCGCCTTGGCGAGCATGCGCTTCTCACCGGCGGAGAGTCCGCGCTCACGCTCACGACGCCACAGGTCACGCACGACTTCCGCGACCTTGATGACATCACCCGAGGCGAGCTTCTCGAGATTCGCCTTGTAACGACGGGACCAGTTCGTGGGCTCCTCCGCGTACGGTGCGCGCAGCACCTCGAAGACCCGGTCCAGCCCGTCCTGACCGACCACATCACGCACGCCGACGAACTCCGCATTGTCCGCTGGCACACGTACCGTCAGGTCACCCTGGGCGACCTTCAGCACCAAGTAGGTCTTGTCCACGCCTTTGATCTGGCGAGTTTCGATAGCCTCGATCAGCGCGGCCCCGTGATGGGGATAGACCACGGTGTCGCCAACCTTGAACGTCATGTGACAGGTACCCCTTCCGTGGCTATCCAGGGTAACACGGATACGGCGTCTTCTGAATGGCGTTTTCGCAGGTCAGGGCCTTTCTCGGGGCTTGACAACAGCAACAGGAACGTGCTTCGGACGCCTAGCGGAAGCAGGTATTCGCAGGTCGGAGCGGCTCTCCGACGCAAGCGAAACACGCACGCCACACACGCCCGGAGCCCCCCACAAGTGGCCGAACATCCCCATATGTCCGGTTCCATCTGCTCGAGTTCCGCTACTCCGTTCGGTGCGCGGAGCCGGATCCCGGACGAATCCCGGAATTGATCACCCGGCGCGGGATGAGCGGCCGGTGATCAATTCCGGAGTCCTCCGCCCATTCCTTCACCGGAAATACGCGGTCGCTATGGGAATGGCACGGGAGTGTCGCGCCAAAGCGACGCAAGTGACCGGTGAGTCACTTGTGGTTCAAGAGGTCGCGCGCGACTGTTCCCGACCACCGGTGAGGCGGTGGACGGGACGGTGGGGGAACCTCCGTGCACACCTCACCGGGCTAACGCGGGACGCCCTGAGGAGGGTCGGGTGTGGCGGCGCGGGAGCGGCTCGGTAACCTGAGGCCGCTGACAGACACTTAGGGCGGCTTTAACCCGAGTCGCCGAACGTTTCGAGTCAAGGAGTTGCCGCCGCCGTGAGCAGCAGCCTTCGACGCGGTGCTCTCGCCGCCACCGCCATCGCGTTCTCGATCGCCTCGCTCTCCGCGTGCGCGGCCGGCCACAACGCCCAGAGCCTCCAGATCAAGCCGGACAACGCGTCGGCGACCGTCGGCGACATCAAGGTCCAGAGCGCCACGGTCATCACCCAGCCCGACCTGCAGTCGACCGGCCCGGCCGTGGTGTCCGCCACGCTGTTCAACGAGGGCAGCACCGACCAGACCCTGGAGTCGGTCACCGTCCCGGGCACCGGCAAGACCGCCGAGCTGACCCCCGCCGAGGGCGGCAGCCTCACCGTCCCGGCCGGCGGCTCGCTGATCCTCGGCGGCGAGGGCAACGCCGCCGCCGTCCTGCCCAGCAGCCGCGAGGCCGTCCGGGACGGCAACGCGCAGAAGATCACCTTCACCTTCAGCAAGACCGGTGACGTGAGCCTGCGCGCGTACGTCTTCCCGGCCGAGCACTTCTTCGAGAGCTGGGGCCCGAGCGAGGCGGCCGCCGCGCTGGGCGCCTCCACCCAGCCGTCGACCGAGCCGTCGGCGGAGTCCTCCGAGGAGCCGGCCGCCGGCGCCACGGGCGAGGCCACCGGCACCGAGTCGGGCACCTCGACCGACGCGGCCTCCGCCGACGCGCAGACCGACCACTGAGCGCGCGTACGACACGAACACGGTGAAGGGCGGGACCCCGTACGGGGTCCCGCCCTTCACACGTGACCGCGGACGAGTCGTGCCCGCCCCCGGCGCCCCGAGGGCCTGGGAGGCGCCCCCGGAGCGGCACGGGCGGGCGGTGGGGGCCCTCCCCCGCTCAACCCCCGCACCCGCACCCGCAGGCCTACGGCTCGAACTTGTACCCCAGCCCCCGCACCGTCACCAGATACCGCGGCGCCCCCGGATCCGGCTCGATCTTCGCCCGCAGCCGCTTCACGTGCACGTCGAGCGTCTTGGTGTCACCGACGTAGTCCGCCCCCCACACCCGGTCGATGAGCTGCATCCGGGTCAGCACCCGACCCGCGTTCCGTAGCAGCATCTCCAGCAGGTCGAACTCCTTCAGCGGCAGGTCGACCTTGGTGCCGCCCACGGTCACCACGTGCCGGTCGACGTCCATCCGCACCGGCCCGGCCTCGAGCGCCGCCGGGGCGACCTCCTCCGGCTCCCCGCGCCGCCGCAGCACCGCGCGGATGCGGGCGACCAGCTCCCGCGAGGAGAACGGCTTGGTGACGTAGTCGTCGGCCCCTATCTCCAGGCCGACGACCTTGTCGATCTCGCTGTCCTTGGCGGTCACCATGATGACGGGGACGTTGGAACGGCCGCGCAGCTGGCGGCAGACCTCGGTGCCCGGCAGCCCGGGCAGCATCAGGTCCAGGAGGACGAGGTCGGCTCCGTTGCGCTCGAACTCGTCGAGTCCGTCGGGCCCGGTGGTCGCGACGGCGACCTCGAAGCCCTCCTTGCGGAGCATGTACGACAGGGCGTCGGAGAAGGACTCCTCGTCCTCGACGACGAGCACTCGGGTCACGGAAGGACCTCCGGGGAGG
Organism: Streptomyces sp. NPDC126497; assembly: GCF_040302425.1. Taxonomy (NCBI): domain Bacteria; kingdom Bacillati; phylum Actinomycetota; class Actinomycetes; order Kitasatosporales; family Streptomycetaceae; genus Streptomyces; species Streptomyces sp. NPDC126497. Next base: position 29,220 of record NZ_JBEORT010000017.1, on the reverse strand, counting down.
GAAGCGTTTCGTACGCGGATGGATCGGAAGAGTGGGGGGATGGGTGGGACGCCCGTCCGGCCTCACCGTCGAGGCCTCGGGTGTCGTCCCGGTGGGGCGTGTCGTCCCCGCGGGACGTGTCGTCGTCCCGGTGGGACGTCTGGGGGGTGCGGTCGCGGGCCGCACGGGCCTCCGGCAGCCGCAGGGTGAAGGTGGAGCCCTGGCCCTCGGCGCTCCACACCGTGACCTCCCCGCCGTGCGAGGCGGCCACGTGCTTCACGATCGCCAGGCCCAGCCCGGTACCGCCGGTGGCGCGGGAACGGGCGGGGTCGACCCGGTAGAAGCGCTCGAAGACGCGCTCCTTGTCCTTCTCGGAGATGCCGATGCCCTGGTCGGTCACCGCGATCTCGATCAGGTCCCCGCCGGGCTGGGCGACCGCGCGGACCGCGATGCCCACACGGGTGCGGGCGGGCGAGTAGTTGACCGCGTTCTCGACGAGGTTGCCGAGCGCGGCGGCGAGCTGGCCGCGGTTGCCCCAGACCCGCAGGTCGTCGGTGCCCGCCGCGGCCATGGTGATCTCCTTGGTGCCCGCCGCGTGCCGGCAGCGGTCGATGGCCTCGGCGACCAGTTCGTCGACGCGCACGGGTTCGGCGTCCTCCAGCGGGTCGTCGTTCTGCACCCGGGAGAGGTCGATGAGCTCCTGCACCAGGTTGGTCAGCCGGGTCGCCTCGATCTGCATGCGCCCGGCGAACCGTGTCACCGCCTCGGGGTCGTCGGCGGCGTCCATCACGGCCTCGGAGAGCAGCGAGAGCGCGCCGACGGGGGTCTTCAGCTCGTGGCTGACGTTGGCGACGAAGTCGCGCCGCACCGCCTCGATGCGGCGGGCCTCGGTGAGGTCCTCGACGAGCAGCAGGACGAGCCGGGAGCCGAGCGGCGCCACCCGCGCGGACACCGCGAGGGCCTCGCCGCGTCCGGTCCCCCGGCGCGGCAGGTCCAGCTCGACCTGGCGTATCTCGCCGTCGCGCCGGGTGTCACGGGCCATCTGCAGCATGGGCTCCACGGAGAGCTTGCCACCGCGGACCAGTCCGAGGGCGTACGCGGCGGAGCTGGCCTTGACCACGCCGTCGGCCTCGTCGAGGACGACGGCGGACGAGCGCAGCACGGACAGGACGGTGTCCACCCCCGGCGGAAGCACCGGGTCCGTGTGCAGGGAGGTGCGCGTGGGGCGCCGCTGTTCGCGCTCGCTGAAGCGGAAGGCCAGCATGGCGATGACGCCGGTGAGCACTCCGGCGATCGCCGCCACTGCGGCGACCGCCGCGTTCACGTCCATGTGACCAGGTTAGGCATGACGCGGGCGGTGCCCACAGCCGTCGGAGGGCGAGCTCGAACACTCGTCGCCCAGAGTTCACCTTGGAGCCAGGGGCGGTTCACGTGAGGGGCCGGAATCGGACGCGTACGGGACGGAACGTGGGAGCGTGGGGAGGAGCCCCGGCCCCTGAAGCCCGACGAAGACGCACGAGAGGAACCCTGATGCGGGACGCGTACCACGAGGAACTGGATTCGATCGGCGACGGTCTGGTGGAGATGGCCCGGCTGGTCGGGTCGGCGATCGGACGCGCCACGACGGCCATCCTCGACGCCGATCTGAAGCTGGCGGAGAGCGTGATCGAGGCCGACCAGAAGGTCGACGAGCTCCAGCACGAGCTGGAGGCGCGGGCCATCGCCCTGCTGGCCCGCCAGCAGCCGGTGGCGACCGACCTGCGGATAGTCGTCACCTCGCTGCGGATGTCGGCCGACCTGGAGCGCTCGGGCGACCTGGCCCAGCACGTGGCCAAGCTCGCCCGGCTGCGCTACCCGGAGCACGGGGTCCCGCGGGACCTGCACGCCACGATCCTGGAGATGGGCCAGCTCGCGCAGCGCCTGATGGCGAAGGCGGCCGAGGTGATCATCACCAAGGACGTCGACCTGGCGCTCCAGCTGGAGCAGGACGACGACGCGATGGACCTGCTGCACCGCACCCTCTTCCAGCACCTGATGGACGACCGCTGGAAGCACGGCATCGAGACGGCCGTCGACGTCACGCTGCTGGGCCGCTACTACGAGCGCTTCGCCGACCACGCCGTCTCGGTCGCCAAGCGGGTGGTGTACCTGGTCACCGGCGAGCACGCGGACGAGATCCAGGCGGACCTGCAGCCGGAGATCCAGGCGGTGACGGGGGCGGAAGGGGCCTGATCAGGGGCGTGCCCGCGCGACGGGGCCCGGCGGGAGCGCGTACGGGCTTCGATGCGCCGTTGATGCGCCCGGCGGGGCGGACGTCCAATGGGGTCAGGTGTGCACAGGCGCCAGCCCCCGAGGAGGGACCCATGGCCGATTCCCCCAGCACGACGCCCGACCCCGCGCGGGAGCGGGAGACCGAGCAGCCCGCCGAGATCAGGAACCTCACCCTGATCGCCGCCTGCGGCTGCGGCTCGGGCTGCGGCTGCGGCTGCCAGTCGGGCAACCCGTGCCAGTGCGGCTGACCCCCCACGTGCGGAGGCCCCGGCGCCGATGAGGCGGATCCGGGGCCTCCGGCCCGCTCAGGACGTCTTGGCCCCGGGCACCGCCTCGACGACCGTCTCCCCGGTCTTCCCCGTGCCCTCCGTGTCCCCGGTCTCCCCCGTCTCGACGACCGCCGCTTCCTCCGTCCCCTCCGGCAGCCGGCGCATCAGCAGCCCGTACCCGAGGCCGGCCACCGTGCCGGTGACGGCGCACAGTCCCCACAGCCACGCGGACCCGAACCGGTCGATGACGAACCCCGCCATCAGGGGGGCGACCAGCGCGGCCACCGCCCAGGACATGGTGTACATGCCCTGGTAGCGCCCGCGTCCGTGCACCGGGGAGAGCCGCACCACGAGCCCGGTCTGGGTCGGGGCGTTGACGATCTCGGCGAGGGTCCACACGCACACCGTGAGGGCGAAGACGCCGACTGACCCGGCGAACGCGGTGAGGCCGAGGCCGTACCCGGCGAGCAGCGACGAGATCACCAGCAGCCGCCCGGGGTCCCGGTGCTCGATGAACCGGGTGACCGGAATCTGCAGCACCACGATGAGGACGCCGTTGACGGCGATGGCCATGCCGTAGTCGGCCGGCGTGAACCCGGCCTCGCCCATCGCGATGGGCAGCCCGACCGACGCCTGCTGGAAGATCAGCGCGATGAGGAACGACAGCCCGACGACCCCCATGAACCGCCCGTCCCGCAGCACGGTCCCCAGCCCCACGCCGTCCTCCCGCGCGGCGGCCTCCGCGCTGCGGACCGGCTTCGACTCGGGCAGCTTCAGGAAGACGACGACGGCGCACACCAGCGTCATCAGCGCCTCGATCAGGAACCCGGCGAGGTAGCTGTACTCGGCGATGAAGCCGGCCCCCGCGGAGGAGATGGCGAAGCCGAGGTTGATGGCCCAGTAGTTGAGCGAGAAGGCCCGGACCCGGTCCTCCGGCCGCACGATGTCCGCCATCATCGCCTGCACCGCGGGCCGGGAGGCGTTGGAGGCCATGCCGACGAGGAAGGCGACGGCCGCGATGGCGGCCGGGTCCCGCATGAAGCCGAGCAGCGCCACGGACAGGGCGGTGGCGGTCTGCGCCACCAGCAGGGTGGGCCGCCGCCCCAGCCGGTCGGTCATCACGCCCGCGCCCAGCGAGGAGATCACCCCGCCGAGCCCGTGCAGCGCGGCGACGAGACCGGCGTAGGAGGCGGAGTACCCCCGGTCGAGCGTGAGGTAGAGCGCCATGAAGGTGGCGACGAACGCCCCGAGCCGGTTGACGAGGGTGCTGATCCACAGCCACCAGAACGCGCGGGGCAGTCCCGAGACGGACTCGCGCGCGGCACGTCTCACTCCGGCGATCGACATGGGACCCCCCGTAGAACAGATGTAAGCAGCTTAAACCGCGAGCACACCTTACAAAATGGGGGAGCTCGGAGACCACTCGATAAACGGGTCCCGTCGGCCGTCCGCCCATCGGGCAGGGCGCGCGACCGCCGCGTGACGTCGATTACGCTCGGACACATGGCCGACGCACCGTACAAGCTGATCCTCCTCCGCCACGGCGAGAGCGAGTGGAACGAGAAGAACCTGTTCACCGGCTGGGTGGACGTCAACCTCACCCCGAAGGGCGAGAAGGAGGCGACGCGCGGCGGCGAGCTGCTCAAGGACGCCGGCCTGCTGCCCGACGTGCTCCACACCTCCCTCCAGAAGCGCGCGATCCGCACCGCGCAGCTCGCCCTGGAGGCCGCCGACCGCCTGTGGGTCCCGGTGAACCGCAGCTGGCGCCTGAACGAGCGTCACTACGGCGCCCTGCAGGGCAAGGACAAGGCGCAGACCCTCGCGGAGTTCGGCGAGGAGCAGTTCATGCTGTGGCGCCGCTCCTACGACACCCCGCCGCCCCCGCTCGACAACGACGCCGAGTACTCCCAGTTCTCCGACCCGCGCTACGCGACCCTCCCGCCGGAGCTGCGCCCGCGGACGGAGTGCCTGAAGGACGTCGTCGTCCGGATGCTCCCGTACTGGTTCGACGCGATCGTCCCCGACCTGCTGGCCGACCGCACGGTGCTGGTCGCCGCCCACGGCAACAGCCTGCGCGCCCTGGTCAAGCACCTCGACGGCATCTCGGACGCCGACATCGCGGGCCTGAACATCCCCACGGGCATCCCGCTGTACTACGAGCTCGACTCCGACTTCAAGCCGGTCACCCCCGGCGGCAAGTACCTCGACCCGGAGGCGGCCGCGGCCGCCATCGAGGCGGTCAAGAACCAGGGCAAGAAGAAGTAGGAGCCCACGAACAAGCCCCCTGCCTGCGGTTTCCCCGCCGGACGGGGGCTTTTCGCTGCCCCTGGGCCCTCGTTGGGGCACGCTCGGTCAGGAGCGGGGCTTCGCGAGGACATCGCCGGGCCGGAGGACGTCACAGCCCGCCCTCTCCATGAGGCTCACGGGGCCAGGCGTCAGCCAGCGCGAAGGAGACGACCGTCCCCCCGAAAGGGCGCGGCCCGGAGTGCCAGGACTCGGCGAGGGAGTCGACCAGGAACAGTCCGCGCCCGTGTGTGTCCACGCATGAGGGCCGCCCCGTCGAGGTCACCGAGATGACCCTGGACGCCGCCTCGTACGTCCTGGAGTACGGCTTCGACGCAAGCCCGGCGAACGCCCCGGCCGACGACTGAGCCACCACCTTCCTCACCGGCCCGACGCCCGCGCACGGCGCGGGTACACACTGCCTGCTCGGCACGCCGGCGACTGCTCCGGGACGGTCACCGTGTGAGTGCCGCTGCGGCGACGACTTCCGCCCGAGCTTCCAGAGGCCAGGTCCGCAACCGGCTGCAGAAGACTCCAGCTGCCCGAGCCGGGGCAGTACGAACGCGCCGGTGCAGGCGGCGTCTGTAGGATTCCCTTCATGGTGACTGCGACTGTCCGGGAGTGGGACGACGAAGAAGGATGGGGCGTGCTCGACTCCCCCGAGACCCCCGGCGGCTGCTTCGGCCACTTCTCCGACATCCAGGCGCCCGGCTTCCGCACCCTGTCGCCCGGACAACAGGTGGACCTCACGTGGGAGGCTCCGGGCTTCAAGCAGGATGGATACGACTACCGCGCGGTGAGCATCGTGCCCCGGCCTGCCTGACATCCGCACCCGACGTCAAAGACGTCGCCCGCTTGAGGTTCCCGGCGGCTCGCGTGGCGAGTCCTTGGAAGTCCGTGAGGCCGACGGGCCCGCCCCTGCTCGCGGGAGGCGGCCAGAACCGGCGGCAGCTCCAAGAGCCCGTAGGCGCGCGCCAATCGGTGTGTCCGTTCTGGCCCTGCTGCCGGCCCTCCTCGCGGCCTGGACCGCCCGCCGCGGCCGGACGGCCGACGGCGACGGGCGGTCGTCCGAGGAGACGGCGCCCTCCGCGCCTCGCACCCGCCAGCACAGCCCGTTACCGCTGCTCGACAGCCGACGACTCCACCAGCGCCAATCCCGGCCTCCCGCCACACGCCGCAACGACGTGCACAGAAAAGCCGATCACGGCCACCGTCAACCATCAGCCGGGACCGAAGTGTCAAGCATCTCCCGGGACCGGACATCAGACGACCGGGCTTCTCCGTTCGATCAACACGACGTCGCGCCAAGCGCCATGGTGTTGGCCGATGCGCTCGCGCGTACCGACGATGCGGAAGCCCGCCTTCTGATGGAGGGCGAGGCTGGCGGTGTTCTCAGGGAAGATGCCGGATTGGATCGTCCAGATCCCGGCGGTCTCGGTCGACCTGATCAGCTCGCGGAGGAGTGCAGCGCCGATGCCATGGCCGCGTGCGTCGGGGTGGACGTACACCGAGTGCTCGATGACGCCGACGTACGCGCATCGGTCGGAGACCGGTACGGCGGCGACCCAGCCGAGGACCCGGCCTGTGACGTCGAGGGCGACGTACCGGTGTTCCGGCAGCTTGGCGGCGTTGAACTCTTCCCAACCGGGAGCGGTGGTCTCGAAGGTGGCGTTGCCTTCGTCGGTGCCGAGTTGGTAGATCTCCAGGACCTGGTGGGCGTGCTCGGCCGCCATCGCGGTGATGCGGTACTCATCGGCCGTGCTCATGCTCGGCTCGCCGGGGCGATCTCGTCGACCAGGCCGCGGATGCGCTTCTCGATCTCGTCGCGGATCGGGCGGACCGCTTCGACCCCTTGGCCGGCCGGGTCGGGGAGCTCCCAGTCGAGGTAACGCTTACCGGGGAAGACGGGGCAGGTGTCACCGCAGCCCATCGTGATCACGACGTCGGACGCCTGGACAGCGTCGGTCGTGAGCACCTTGGGTACCTCGGCCGCGATGTCGATGCCCACCTCCGCCATGGCCGTGACGACGGCCGGGTTGACGTTGGCGGCGGGGGCGGAGCCGGCGGAGCGGACCTGGACGCGGTCCCCCGCGAGGTGGGTGAGGAAGGCGGCGGCCATCTGCGAGCGTCCGGCGTTGTGGACGCAGACGAACAGGACGGACGAGACGGCGGTGTCAGGCATGGGCGGCGTCCTTCTGGGGCGCAGGGGTGGCGGCTGGGGCGGTGAAGTAGCGGCGCGCGTACAGGGCGACGTGCACAAGACCGATCAGTACGGGCACCTCGATGAGGGGGCCCACGACGCCGGCGAGGGCCTGGCCGGAGGAGGCGCCGAAAGTGGCGACGGCGACCGCGATGGCCAGTTCGAAGTTGTTGCCCGCAGCGGTGAAGGCCAGCGTCGTCGCGCGTGGGTAGTCCAGGCCGACCGCACGTCCCAGGAACATCGATCCGGCCCACATGATCGCGAAGTAGGCCAGCAGCGGCAGGGCGATGCGAGCGACGTCGAGGGGCTGCGAGGTGATGGCGTCGCCTTGCAGGGCGAAGAGGATGACGATCGTGAAGAGCAGGCCGTACAGGGCGAAGGGGCCGATACGCGGGATGAGCTTGGCCTCGTACCAGGTGCGGCCCTTGGTCCTCTCGCCGATGCGACGGGTGAGGTAGCCGGCGGCGAGCGGGATGCCGAGGAAGATGAGCACGCTGCGGGCGATCTCCCACACTGAGACGTCCAGGCCGGTTCGTTCCAGGCCGAGCCAGCCGGGCAGGACGGAGAGGTAGAACCAGCCGAGCGCCGAGAACGCGATGACCTGGAAGACGGAGTTCAGGGCGACCAGGACGGCGGCGGCTTCACGGTGGCCACAGGCGAGGTCGTTCCAGATGATGACCATGGCGATGCAGCGCGCCAGACCGACGATGATCAGGCCAATGCGGTAGGCGGGCAGGTCCGGCAGGAGCAGCCAGGCCAGGGCGAACATGAGCGCCGGGCCGATGATCCAGTTGAGCAGCAGAGACGGCAGCAACAGGCGGCGGTCGCGGGTGACGGTGTCGAGGCGGTCGTAGCGGACCTTGGCCAGCACCGGGTACATCATCACGAGCAAGCCCAAGGCGATCGGCAGGGACACCCCCGTCACGGTCACCTTGGCCAGCGCGTCGCCCAGGCCCGGAACCGAGCGGCCCAGGCCCAACCCGGCAGCCATGGCGGCAAGGATCCAGGCGGCGAGGTAGCGGTCCACGAAGGACAGACGCCCCGCTACGGTCTGTTCAGGAGCAGCAGTACTCACGAAGCGGCTCCGGACGGCGCGCTGCGGTCAGGCAGAGGCTCACCCATGGGGCGGGTCAGGATGCTCGCCAGCCGGTCAGTCATCTCCGGGACCAGCCGGTAGTAGACCCAGGTGCCGCGCCGTTCACAGTCGATCAGACCGGCTTGCCGCAGCAGCTTCAGGTGATGCGAGATCGTCGGCTGGGACAGATCGAAGGCCGGGGTCAGGTCACAGACACACACCTCACCGCCCGGCCGCGAGGCGATCATCGACAGCAGGCGCAGCCGCACCGGATCACCCAGCGCCTTGAACACCCTCGCCAGCTCCACGGCCTGGCCCTCGTCCAGGGGAGCGGTCAACAGCCCTGGGCAGCAGGTCCCGGACTCGTCGGTCCGGCCGAGCACCACCACATCTTGATTCGACATGGTTCTATGTTGACATCCTTCGATTCAGCGCGCAATGTTGTATCGACGGACATCGAAACAACCGGATGGGAGCCCTGCCATGTCCCGCGCTCAGCTCGCCCTGCGTGTCAGTGACCTGGAAGCGTCGATCACCTTCTACTCGAAGCTGTTCGGCACCGAACCGGCCAAGCGGCGCGAGGGCTACGCCAACTTCGCCATCACCGAGCCCCCGCTCAAGCTCGTCCTCATCGAAGGCGAGCCGGGCGAGGAAACCCGACTGGACCATCTCGGCGTCGAGGTCGAGTCCACTGACCAGGTCACGGCAGCCACAACCCGCCTCAAGGACGCCGGCCTGGCCACCTTCGAGGAGAACGACACCTCCTGCTGCTACGCCCTCCAGGACAAGGTGTGGGTGCACGGTCCCGGAAAGGAGCCCTGGGAGGTCTACGTCGTGAAGGCCGACGCCGACACCCTCGGCAAGAGCGCCGACCCCCACGCCACCGGCGACGGCTGCTGCACCAGCCAGGCCGCCGAGGAGACGCCGAGCGCCGCGGGCTGTGCCTGCGGCTGAGGGAGTGCAAGGAACGAGTGGGAACGGGCCCCGGCTGCTGTCGGGGCCCACTCGCGCCGGCGTGCCCTGCGACAGTCACAGGACGCAGCGTTGGGCTACGGATCGGAAGCTCCGTGCCACCGCCGTGCCAGATCGTACGGGGACGCACGGGGAACAGCGGGAAAGAGTTCGCTGGCCAGGTCGACCGCCTGGGCACTCCGCCGCAGGCCAGCTCAGCAGCAGCCCACGAGTAACCGGAGCCTTCCAAGCTGAGGACTCAGGCGCCGCTATCACGTCCCGACCGCCGTGGCTTGCTCTGGTCGACGGCATTGGCGTGGTGAGGTCGGTGGGGGTACAGCGGGGCATACGCGCGCCTGGTCGGTCGGCGTGCCCGCCATCGTGGCTGGCTGTCGTCGGCTGGGGTTCGTGCCACAACCGTGCCGCACACAGGGGTCAGTCACGGTTGACACCAGCGTTATGCCCGAGGGTGGGCGCGCACGGACAAAGCGGCCCGGCCCGCCTGCCCGGCTCGGCCGTCCGGTGGTCGGTCGGGGCGTGGTCAGGGCTCGGGGGAGTCCGGCTCCGGTCGTTGCCTCGCCTCGGCCCGGGCTCCCGCGTCGCGGAGGGCCGTGGCGGCCGCCTCGGCGTCTTCCTGCGGCACGCCGGCGAGGATCACGGCGGGTACCCGTGTCGCCAGAACCTTGCTGTGCCAGAGGCTCAGTCCCGTCAGTCGCCGTACGACCCGGGCGACGTCCAGCGTGCGCATGCCGGGGTCGGTGAGCACCACGTCATGCGGCACGTCGTCGCACACCAGCAGGACGTACTCGTCGGCCATGACTCCCCCCGTCCGTCGCCGGCCCCGGGGACGGCGGCCACCGCCTCGCAGGTGCACTCCCGGCCGGGGACTGCCCGGCTCCTCCGGAGCACACCGAAGCACGGCCGGTGCCGCGGCGTGTGACGACGCCTCCGGTCAATCGGGTCGACACCCGTTCCGAGGCGCGGCAGACTCCTCGCGATGACTCGACGAACCGACACGCCTCCCGCATGGGACGAGCGTACGCAGCTGATCACCTTCCTGGACTACGCCCGGGACACCGCGCGAGCCAAGTGCGAGGGCGTGTCCGCCGAGGACGCCCGCAAGGCCCCGCTCCCGGGCTCACCGCTGATGACGCTGTGCGGGCTGATCAGCCATCTGCGGTGGGTCGAGTACTACTGGTTCCAGGTGGTGTTCCTGGGCGAGGAGCTCGCGGGGCCGCTCGCCGAGGCGACGGACGACGATCCCGACCCTGAGATGCGGACGGCGGTCGACATCCCGCTGCCCCGGCTTCTCGCCGAGTACGAGGAGCAGAGCGCGCGCTACCGCCGCCTGGTGTCGGAGCACGACCTGGACTCGACGGCCGAGCGTCCCATCAGCGACGGCCGCCACGTCGACCTCCGGTGGGTGATCCTCCACCTCATCGAGGAGACGTCCCGTCACAACGGCCACCTCGATGTCGTGCGTGAGCTCGTCGACGGGCGGACCGGCAGCTGAACGAGCCCGTCAAGCCTTCGGACCGGTGCGCGCGAAGAGGCAGAACGGGTGGCCCGCCGGGTCGTACAGGACGCGCACGTCGCGGTCGAGGCTTCATGCGGTACTGCTGCCCGCTACCGGAACATGGACCGCGACTGGGAGGACCTCGCCGCCCTCGACGGCGCCCCGGTCACCCAGCCGTCGCTGTTCGTCGGCGGCGGCCTGGACGCCTCCACGACCTGGCCGGCCGGCGCGATCGAGGCGTACCCGGTGACCCTGCCGGGGCTGGTCTCCTCCCACGTGCTCGACGGCTGCGGCCACTGGATCCAGCAGGAGCGCCCCGACGAGGTGAACCGGCTCCTCACCGAGTGGCCGGCCGCGCTGTGACCCGGGCGTCGTTGTGACCCGGGCGTCGTGGGGGGGCCGCACGACAGCACCCTCACGGCGCGGCGGCGGTCAGGCGCAGGCGCGGGTCCGTCCCGTTCGGATACCACCACGGGCTGTGGTCGCCGGCGGCCAGGTGGTCGATCGCGACCAGGGTGTCCGAGGCCGTCTTGCAGCGGGGGTGGCGGGCGGCGAAGGCGGCGACGCGGGGGCGCTGGGTGGGGAGCCAGGCGGCGATGACCCCGGGGTCGCCGTCGTACCACCAGGTGAAGTCGAAGTCCTCCCAGAGCAGGTCGGTCGCCCAGCCGAAGGCGAGGCGGACCAGGCCGGCGTCCGCCGCCGGGCCGGTGAGGGCGGCGAGGTGGTCCAGCCAGGGCCGCAGGTCGCCCGTCGCGTGCGCGATGCCCTCGACCAGGTCCGTGACGTCCCCCGGGGGCCGGCCGTCGGTCAGGGCGACGGCCAGCAGCGCGCGGAACGCCTGCTCGACGGCGGCGCGTTCGGGTGCGGGCCAGTCGGCCAGTCCGGCGCCGTGACCGGCCAGGTGGCCGATCTCCAGGTCCACATCGGTGCTCCCGCCCCCCGGGCCCCAGTAGCGCAGGGCGTGTGGCAGGAGGCGGCGCCACAGGACGGGGTACTGCTCCTCGTCCCAGTGGCTCACGGTCTCGCGCAGGAAGTGGCCGAGGACGTCCTCGGGCACGGCGGCGGGGTCGCCGCCGAGCAGGACCAGCTCCGACTCGGGGGTGCAGTACGTGCAGCCGTCCACCGGGCGGTCGAGCGCGGGGGGCGACGCGAAGACGCGGTCGGCTTCGGCGAGGGCGTGGCGCCACATCGCGCACGGGTCGGCGAAGACGGCACGGGGATCGGACATGTCGGCCTGCCACGGGGACTCCGCACGGGGTGCCCGGCGAAGAGCGCGACGTTACCAGCCGCGGGCCCCGCCGTCCTCACTACGGTCACGCCATGGACCGGGTGGAGCGGGCCGCGGGGTCGCGGCAGGGGAGCAGGGGCGGGGTGCGGGCCCCGCACAGGCCGTTGCCGCTGCTGTCAGTACGCCCTCGGCCGCTTCCGGCGGGACGGCGGCGACGAGCCGGCGCACAGGGCCGCCCCCTCCTCGTCCCCGGCCGGGCGCGGCCCCCGTGGCGGCCGTCCACCGCACCCGGCACACCGACCAGGTGTCCAAGGGCGGGCCGCTTCCGGTCGGCTCGGCCGGGTGGGCGGGCCTCACGGGTGCATCCGCGCGCCCTTCAGGACCTTGTCCACCGCGTTCCTCGGGCCGTGGACGGACAGGCCGACCAGGTCCAGGTCGGCCGTGCCCACGGCGCGGACCGCCGCGCGGTTGGCCTCGTCGTGGCCCGTGGCGAACAGGTCGGAGGTGAAGACCGCGCGCGGGAGGGCGCGGGTCAGGGCGCGCGCGTGGGCCGCCTTCAGCACCTCCTTCGTGCCCTGGAAGACCAGGACCGGCTGGCGGAACATCGGCAGGTACGGCACGTCGTCCGCGTCCGCGTAGGGTTCCCCGACCAGCTCGGGGAGCCGGGTGCCCACTCCGCTGACCAGGAACGCGGTGACGTTGAGGCGCTGCCAGGGCTCCAGGTCCTCGCGCAGCAGTACGGCGATCTTCGTGTCGAAGCGAGTGCTCATGCCCCGAGACTGCCGATCCGGCCGCACCGGTGTCTTGTACGTTCTTTGCATGCCCGCAGACCGCCCCGAGCGGGCCGTGTCCGCCTGGCGGCCCCGTGTTCCGGGCGTCGTCGAGGTGTTCCACGCCCGCTTCACCGAGTACGCGTACCCGATGCACGTCCACGACGCCTGGACGCTGCTCATCGTCGACGACGGCGCCGTGCGGTACGACCTCGACCGGCACGAGCACGGCACCCCGCACGACACCGTGTCCCTGCTGCCGCCGCACGTCCCCCACAACGGGGCCCCCGCCACCCCCGGCGGCTTCCGCAAGCGGGTGCTGTACCTCGACGGCCACCACCTCGCCGACGGTCTCATCGGGGCCGCCGTCGACCGGCCCGACCTGCGCGACCCGCTGCTGCGGCGGCGCGTCGGGCAGGTGCACTCCGCGCTCGTGCGGCCCGGGGACGAGCTGGAGGCCGAGAGCAGGCTGGCGCTCGTCGGGGAGCGGCTGCGGGAGCACCTGCGGTCCCGGGACGTCCTCGGCGCGCCCCGGCGGGACCCCGTGCTGGCGCGGCGGCTGCGGGAGCTGCTCGACGAGCGGGTCGTGGAGGGCGTCGGCCTGGCGGAGGCCGGCGAGGCGCTGTCCGCCCACCCCGCGCACCTGGTGCGGGCGTTCAGCGGGGCCTACGGCATCGCGCCGCACCAGTACCTGATGTCCCGCCGGGTCGGCCGCGCCCGGCGGCTGCTCCTGGAGGGGCGGTCACCGGGCGAGGTCGCCGTCGCCACCGGGTTCTACGACCAGGCGCACCTCACCCGGCACTTCCGCAGGCTGGTCGGGGTCACGCCGGGCCGGTACCGGGCGGGCGGCCGGTGCCGGCCCGGTGGAAGCGGGCCACCGGGCCGGGACGACGGCGGCGGTGCCGCCGCGCGTCACTTCACGTCGACGTAGTCGCCCGCCGCCGTCGCGCCGCCCGTCGTGGACGTCTCGCCGAACGTCCAGCGCCAGTAGCCGTCGGTGGTGGCCTTCACGGTGGTCTTCAGGGAGCCCGTGGAGTTCGCCCGCGCGGTCTTGACCGTGGTGTAGGTGCTGGTGCCCGCCTTGCGGAACTGGAGCTTGGCCAGCTTGTCCCCGTAGCCGACGTACGCCTCCCTGCCCCAGTCGGCGCGGGTCAGCTTGCCCGTCACGGTGAGCGTCCCGTTCTTGGCGACCGGTTCCGGCGAGGCGTTGACCGTGGCCCGCGCGGCGCGCTTGACCTGGACCGTGCCGAGGCCGGTCAGGGTCTCCTCGGCCTTGAGCTTGGTCTCGGTGGCCCAGAGGCGGACGTTGACCGCGATCTTCCAGGTGGTGGCGTCCTTGGTGGAGTCCAGGGTCCAGCGGGGGTCGATGTAGAGCTCGCCCTCGACGTTGGCCGAGCCGGGGGTGTCGTCGTAGTAGGTGACCTGGGCCGTGCGGATGCCGCTCTCCGCGCCCTTGACGGCCGTGGTCTCGTGGTACAGGTGCGGGAACGCGGTGATGTCCCTGGAGGTGTAACCCGCGGGCCAGGTCATGCGGAAGCTGACGCTGGGGAACTTCTCCTCGGAGACGCCCACGACGATGGGCTTGCCCTTGTTCACGACCACGTTCGACACCGTGACGCCGGTGTCGGCCGCCCGGGCGGGCGTCGCGGTGAGCGTCCCGAGGGCGAGCGCTCCGGTGAGCGCGGCCATGAGGGTGGATCTGCCTGTGCGCATGCACGTCTCTCTTCATGCACGGGACCCCCGAGTCCGGGGTCCGGATCGCGGCAGATTAACAGCCCGTCACCGTACGTCCGTTCGAGGCCCGTGCGGTGACCTGCGCGGTCGTCAGCCGTCCGAGGGGCGCCGCAGCAGGTGCGTGAAGGCGTCCAGGTTGCGGGTGGACTCCCCGCGCGACACCCGCCACTCGTACTCCTTGCGGATCGCCGAGGCGAATCCCAGCTCCAGGAGGGTGTTGAAGCTGCCGTCGGCGGCCTCCAGGATCTGGCCGAGGAGACGGTCGAGTTCCTCCGGGGTGACGGCGGAGAGGGGCAGTCGGCCGGTGACGTAGATGTCGCCGAGCGGGTCGACGGCGTAACTCACGCCGAAGAGCTTGAGGTTGCGCTCCAGGAGCCAGCGGTGGACGCCCGCCTCGTTCTCGTCGGGGTGACGGATGACGAAGGCGTTCAGGGAGAGCGTGTGCCGGCCCGCGATCAGGGACACGGTGGTGGAGAGCTTGCGGGTGCCGGGGAGCTTCACCACGTAACTGCCGGGCGCGGGACTCTCCCACTCCAGCTCGGCGTCCTTCAGGACGTCCTCGATGACCCGCGTCGCCTCCACCGCCTTGTCAGCCATGCTGCGAGCGTACGCGACGGCGGTGGGTCTGGGCGGCGGCCGTGTAGACGTCGGCCGTGGCCGCGGCGGCGGCGTCCCAGCCGAAGGACCGGGCGTGCCGGGCGGCGGCCTCGCCCATGCGGTCGGTGAGGTGCGGGTGGTCGGCGAAGTCGCGCAGCACGCGCGCGTAGGCGTCGGGGTCGTGGCCCTGGACGAGGAATCCGGTGTCCCCGTCCCGTACGGCCACCGGGAGGCCGCCGACCGCGGCGGCGAGCACCGGGGTGCCGGCGGCCTGCGCCTCTATGGCGACCAGTCCGAAGGACTCGCTGTAGGACGGCATGACGAGGACGGAGGCCGCGCGGAACCAGTCCGCGAGCTGCTCCTGCCCGACGGGCGGGTGGAACCGTACGACGTCGGTGATGCCGAGCCGGGCGGCGAGCTTCTGCAGCCCCTCCGGCTTGGCGAGGCCGCTGCCGCTGGGGCCGCCGACCACGGGGACGCAGAGGCGGGAGCGCAGCTCGGGACGCTCGCCGAGCAGGGCGGCCACCGCGCGCAGCAGCACGTCGGGGGCCTTGAGGGGCTGGATGCGGCCGGCGAAGAGCGGGATCAGGGCGTCCTGCGGGAGGCCGAGGCGGGCCCGCGCGGCGGCGCGGCCGTCGGCCGGGCGGAAGCGGGCCAGGTTGACGCCGGGGTGGACGACGGCGACCTTGCCGGGGTCGGCCGCGTAGTGCCGGACGAGTTCGCCCGCCTCCTCGGCGGTGTTGGCGATCAGCCGGTCGGCGGCGTTGACGATCTGGGTCTCGCCGATGACGCGGGCGGCGGGCTCGGGCGTGTCGCCGTCGGCCAGGTTGGCGTTCTTGACCTTGGCCATGGTGTGCATGGCGTGCACCAGGGGGACGCCCCAGCGCTGGGCGGCGAGCCAGCCGACGTGGCCGGAGAGCCAGTAGTGGGAGTGGACCAGGTCGTAGTGGCCGGGGCGGTGGCGGGCCCAGGCCTGCATCACGCCGTGGGTGAAGGCGCACAGCTGGGCCGGCAGCTCCTCCTTGGCGAGGCCCTCGTAGGGGCCGGCGTCGACGTGCCGGACGAGGACGCCGGGGGCGAGTTCCACGGTGGGCGGGAGGGCGGCGGCGGTCGCGCGGGTGAAGATCTCGACCTCGATGTTGAGCGCGGCGAGGCGCTGCGCGAGCTCGACGATGTAGACGTTCATGCCGCCCGCGTCGCCGGTGCCCGGCTGGTGGAGCGGGGAGGTGTGCACGGAGAGCATGGCCACGCGGCGGGGCCTGCGGTGCAGCCGCAGCCGTGGGGACGCGGCGGGGGAGCGCCGCCCGAGCCTCGCGATGTACTGGCTCACGTGGCGTTCCTCCTCGCAGCGGGCATGACGGGCGGAGGGTGTGCGGCCCTCGGCGGCGTCAACGCCGGAAAGCCGCCTTCCCATTCCGGACGGCCTCCCCGGTTCGGGGTTTTACCGAATCATTGCCGAACGTCGCTCAACCGTTCGAGGGTGGGTCGCGTCACTCACGGCGGCGCGGCTGCCGGGTACCCGCATACTCGTCCCTATGCCAGTCCGCGTCCCCTCCCTCCCCCGCCCTCGGCTCCGCGCGAGCGGGGGGACCCCCGTCATCGGCACGGTGACGCGCGGGACGACCAACCCCAACCGGCTGCGCCGCATGGACCGCTGGATCGCGGCCGCGCACGGCGCGGAGCTGCGCCGCGCGGCCGATCCCGTCGCCGTCGACCTCGGCTACGGCGCGGCCCCCTGGACGGCGGTCGAGCTGCTGCACCGGCTGCGCGCGGTGGCCCCCCGCACGCGGGTGACGGGCGTCGAGATCGAACCGGCCCGGGTCGCGGCGGCACGGCCCTACGAGCGCGAGGGGCTGGTCTTCCTCCGCGGCGGCTTCGAGGTCCCGGTCGCCGGGCGGCCGGTGCTGGTCCGCGCGGCGAACGTGCTGCGCCAGTACGACGAGGCCGAGGTCGCCGCCGTGTGGCGGCGGCTGTGCGCGCGGCTGGCGCCCGCCGACCCGGCGACCGGCTCGCGCGGCGGGCTGCTGGTCGAGGGGACCTGCGACGAGATCGGACGCCGGCACGTCTGGGTCGCCCTCGGCCCGGAAGGACCGCGCACGGTCACCTTCGCGACCCGGCTCGGTTCACTGGAGCGCCCCTCCGACCTGGCGGAACGCCTGCCGAAGGCGCTCATCCACCGCAATGTGCCGGGCGAGCCGGTGCACGCCTTCCTGCGCGACTTCGACCGCGCCTGGGCCGCCGCAGCCCCCTACACCTCGTACGGTGCGCGGCAGCGCTGGATCCGGGCGGTGCGGGACCTCACGGCCGACTGGCCGGTGACGGACGGGCCGGGACGGTGGCGGCAGGGGGAAGTGACGGTGCGGTGGGAGGCGCTCGCGCCGCGGGGGTGACGCCCGGCCCCGCGGCGGCGCGGACCGGGAACGATCTCCGTGAACCGTTCGTCACACGGGCGGGATGACCGCCGCACCGGGAACGCCGGGAGGGGAGGGGACGCACTCCCCCTGTCGTTTCGCGCCCCGGCATGGCAGCATCCCCCGAGAGCCGAATGTTACTGACGGTTAATCAACGGGGGTGGATTCATGGGAACGGGCAAGCGCTGGCTGCTCACGGCGGCCGTGACCGTGGTCTGTGCGGTCACCGTGCTGGCGGTGCCCGGTACGGCGTTCGCGGCTCCCGCTCCCCCGCCGTCCCCCGGTACGACCGCGAGCGTCACCGTGGTCGCCGACAAGGACCTCGAGGCCGTGCGCAAGAAGCTCGAGAAGCTCTACCGCGCGGCGGCCGTCGCCACCGACGAGTACAACGCCGCCGACGAGAAGGCACAGCAGCAGTCCGCCCAGGTCGTCCGGCTGGCGAAGAAGATCGTCGAGGGCCGGGAGAAGCTGGACGAGCTGAAGGCCCTCGCGGGCGCCGCGGCCGCCGCCCAGTACCGCGGCGGCGGGCTCCCGCCCGAGGCCCGGCTGATGCTGAGCGAGGATCCGCAGGAGTTCCTCGACGGCGCGGGCCGGGTGCGCCAGGGCCAGCACGCGACCAAGGGCCTGCTCGGGGAAATGACCCGCACCCAGCAGGACTTGGAGCAGTACGCACAGGACGCCCGGGCGCAGATGAAGAGGCTCGAGGCGGGCCGCAAGGCCAAGGCCGAGGCACAGAAGAAGATCGAGAAGAAGATCGCGGCGGCCGAGAAGCTCGAGTCCGAGCTGGAGCAGGAGGAGAGGGAGCGCCTGGCCCGCCTGGAGCAGCAGGCCGCCGACGAGGCGCAGGCCGGCTGGCTCGGCTCCGGCATCCTCGACGAGATGGGCGGCGAGGCGACCGAGCAGGGCAGGAAGGCCGTCGCGTACGCCACCGCGCAGATCGGCAAGCCGTACCAGTGGGGCGCCGAGGGGCCGAAGACCTACGACTGCTCCGGACTGACCTCACAGGCCTGGATCTCGGCCGGGCGGAGCATGCCGCGCACCTCGCAGGCGCAGTGGGAGCAGCTGACGCGCGTCGACGTCACCGACATGCGGCCCGGTGACCTCGTCATCTACTTCGACGACGCCAGCCACGTGGGGATGTACGTCGGGGACGGCACCATCGTGCACGCCCCGCGCCCGGGGCGGACGGTGACGCTCGCGGGGGCCGGGTCGATGCCGATCCTCGGGGTGGTGCGGCCGGACGCGGAGGAGAACTGAGCGGTTCGCGCCCTCCGGTCCGGACGCCCAACTGCCCGGCGGCGCACGCCCTGTGACCCAGCGCACGTCGATCTTGCGGCCGGATCCCCGCGGGCGTGACGTTCGTCATCCCCACGGCGCCTCCGGCCTGTCCAACTGCGGCAGCAAACGCGGCATATGGCGGCGGCGGACGGCGCGGCGACGTGGTTCACACCATTCCGCTGCGGCGCCGGCACCCGCTATGGTCCCCGTTCGAAGGGGCGTCCCCCGCTCGCACCCGGAGGTGGGAGCAGGGCGCAGGGCCTGCGGCCGTCGCCCCACCGTGCCCTCGGGGGGAGGGAAGGAACCCGGAACCATGCCCGCACCCGTACCGCGGCAGAGAGCGATCCCGGCCGCGGAAGGCGGTCAGGCGCCGGCCGCCGCACCGAACGGCGGCTCCGCCCAGGACTCCTCGGAGGCCAGGACGGCGTCCCCGCGCGCGGCGGACCCGTCCGAGAACGCCACGGACCGGACCACCGGCCCCGCGCCGGCCCGGACCGAGACGGCCGCCCACACCCACCTCACCCTGCTGCTGATCGAGGACGACCCCGGTGGGTCGCCGATCGTGCCGGAACTGCTCGACCAGGCCGGCAAGCCGATCCGCGTCCGCACCGCCCGCAACCTCACCGAGGCCGCGCGGCTGCTGACCGACGACGTCCACTGCATCCTGCTGGACCTCGCGCTGCCCGCACCGGGCCGCACGGGCGACGGCGACGAGCTCGCCGTGCTCAAGCACGTCCTGGAGCTCGCGCCCCGGCACGCCGTCCTCGCGCTCACCGGCGCCGACGACACCGAGCGCGGCGCGGAGGCCGTGCGGGTGGGCGCCCAGGACTACCTCGTCCGCGACGAGCTGGACGGCCGGCTGCTGAGCCGGGCGATCCGGTACGCGGTGGAGCGCAAGCGGTCCGACTCCGCCGAGCGGCGGCTCGCCGAGGGCCGGGTGCGCGCCCAGGAGAACCGCCGGCTGGAGCGCGGCCTGCTGCCCACCCCGCTGCTGGACGGCTCCCCGCTGCGGTTCGCCGCCCGCTACCGCCCCGGCCGCTCCCGCGCCCTGCTCGGCGGGGACTTCTACGACGTCGTCCGCACCCCGGACGGCACCGTGCACGCCATGATCGGCGACGTCTGCGGACACGGCCCGGACGAGGCCGCGCTCGGCGTGGAGCTGCGCATCGCCTGGCGTGCGCTGACCCTCGCGGGCCTCTGCGGCGACCAGCTCCTCGGCACGCTGCAGCAGGTGCTGGAGCACGAACGGCCGGACGACGAGATCTTCGCGACCCTGTGCGCGGTGGACATCGCGCCGGACGGCCGCCGGGCGGGCCTGTGCCTGGCCGGCCACCCGTCACCGCTGCTCGCCCGCCCCGGGCACCCCGCGCGCCTGCTGCCGTACGACAACAACGGCCCGGCCCTCGGCCTGCTGCCGGGGGCCCGCTGGCCGCGGACGCAGGTGGAGCTGGGCGCCGAGTGGAGCCTGATGCTCTACACCGACGGCCTGATCGAGGGCCGGGTCGGCGACACCGGCGAGCGGCTCGGCCAGGAGGGCATGGTGGAGATGATCCGCCGCCGGCTCTCCGAGGGGCTGCGCGGGGAGGAGCTGCTGAGCACCGCCGTCAACGAGGTGCGGGACCTCAACGGGGGCGAGCTGACGGACGACGTGGCGGTGCTGCTGCTGGACCGGGCGGCGGTGTGAGGAGCGACGGGGCCGCTCCCCGTCAGCGGCCGCCGTTGTACGGCCCGTAGGGGCCGTCGCTGCTGGAGCCCCGGCGGGGGCGCCCGCCGCCGGAGAGGCCGCGGAGCGCGGGGCGGACGTCGACCATGTACACGATGGTCGCGATCAGCCCGATGACCGGCAGGAACGACAGGACGTTGAAGATCAGGTTCACCACGAAGGCGATGCCGAGGACGATCAGCCAGAAGGGCTTGGTCTGCTTGT
This sequence comes from Streptomyces sp. NPDC126497, assembly GCF_040302425.1. Classification (NCBI taxonomy): domain Bacteria; kingdom Bacillati; phylum Actinomycetota; class Actinomycetes; order Kitasatosporales; family Streptomycetaceae; genus Streptomyces; species Streptomyces sp. NPDC126497. The sequence goes on along the minus strand of NZ_JBEORT010000017.1, from coordinate 8,731 downwards.
CGACGGCGCGGTAGGCGTCCTCACGGCGCGTGGCGGCGTCGATCAGCGCGAAGCCGCTGAACACGATCAGGGCCATGCTCAACAGCCACATGAACCCCGCGAAGCCCTGCATCAGCACTACGTCCACCACCAGACTCGGCTCGTCCTCTACGCCGTCACCGTACCCGCAACCACCGGCCGGCTATCCGGAGAACGGGCCGGGCACCGCGAGAGTGCCCGGCCCGGCCGGTTGCGCCCCGCCCGCTCCTACTTCTCGGGCGTCGTCTTCTTCACCGTGGTCCTGCGCGCCGGGGCCTTCCTGGCCGCGGCCGGCTTCCTCGCCTCGGCGGAGTCGGCCGCGGTGGACCCGGCGGCGGGCCCGTCCCCGGTGACCTCGACCGGCTCCGGCCGGGACGCCGGCTTCGGCTCGGCCGGCGGCTCGACGGCGACGGCGATGTCCTCGATGCCCTCGGCGGCCTCGCCGCGCCAGGTCCTCACGGCCTGCTCGCCGTGCTCGGCGACCTTCTCGTAGGTCTCCCGGGCCTTGACGGCGTACTCGGCGGCGATGCCGACCCCGCGCAGCGCGAGGCCCTGGGCGCTCTCACCGAGCTTCTTCAGATCGGTGTCGAGCGAGCCGATGAGCTCGCCGACCTTGGCCTGGAGGGTCTCCTGCGTCTCCCGGACGCGGACGGTCGCCCGCTCCTGGACGGCCTTGGGGTCGGTGTTGCGCACGGCCTCGATACGGGCCGGGGCCTCGGTGCGCAGCTGCTCCACCAGGGCCGGCACCTTCTTGGCCTGCTTGAACGCGAGGTCGGCGGTGCCGGCGGCGAAGTAGAGGGGGGTCGGGTCGCTGAAGGTCTTGCGCAGGTCGTCGGTGATGGCCATGGTGAGGGTCCTCCCGGATTCGTTTTCGGCTGAGGGTTGTGTGTGGTCCGCGGCGGGCGGCCGGTGCCCTGGTCCGGCTCAGCCGGCCGCCCGTCGCGGACCCGTGTCGCTGTCGCCCGCCGGGGCGTCGACGGGATCCCCGGGCACCGCCTCACCGTCCTCGGCGCCCGCAAACCCGTTCTCCTTGCGGAACGACTCGTAGATCTGGAGCAGCACCTGCTTCTGACGCCCGGTCAGCGTGGGGTCGGCGAGGATCACGGCCCGCGTCCCGGCCTCGGACCGGTCCCGCTCGGCGTCGAGGATCCCGGCCCGGACGTACAGCGTCTCGGCGGAGATCCGCAGCGCCTTGGCGACCTGCTGCAGCACCTCCGCGCTCGGCTTGCGCAGCCCGCGCTCGATCTGGCTGAGGTACGGATTGGACACCCCGGCGGCGTCGGCGAGCTGCCGCAGCGACAACTGCGCGCTGCGCCGCTGTTCCCGTAGGTACTCACCGAGATTGCCGACGTTGAGCGATGCCATGCCTCCACCCTGCCCCAATCCGCTAACTCTTGCAAGCACCCGCTTGCAAGAGTGCGCCATGCCACGGACGGATCCCGCGAAGCGCCGCATCCGTGCGGATGCGGCGCCGGCGTGGGGCCCGTGATCTTGTGGATCAACGGCACCCGCGGCGTGGGCAGCCGGCACTTCGTCCTCCACGCCGACCGGGACACCCTGCGCGCACGCGTCGCGGGGGACACCGTGCAGAGCCCCGACGTCTCGTCCCGCCTCGAGCACCTCGAGCCCTGCGCCGAGGCGGCCCGCCCCTGGCTGCACGCCGAGGCCGAGGTCGTCGACACCACCCGCCTCACCCCCGCCGAGGCCGCCCTGCGGATCGCGGAGGCCGTCGGGGGCCGAGGCCCGCCGCCACCGGGAGGACCGGTCAGGATTCGAGAAGCCCCCGGGGGCGGGGCGCGCCTAGCGTGAGGGGCATGGCATCCATCGAAAGCGTGACCCTCGACGTGGCCGACACCGCGGCCGCCCGCCGCTTCCTCTCCGCCGCCTTCGGGCTGGACGGGCGGATCCGTCTGCGCGCCTCCCAGGAGGCCACGAGCGGGTTCCGCGGGTTCACCCTGGGGCTCACGGTGGCCCGGCCGGGCGACGTCGACAGCCTCGTCGGCACCGCCGTGGACGCCGGCGCCGTGCCGCTGAAGCCGGCCGCGAAGTCCCTCTGGGGGTACGGGGGCGTCGTACAGGCCCCGGACGGGACGATCTGGAAGGTCGCGACCTCCGCGAAGAAGGACCGCGGTCCCGTCACCCGGCGGATCGACGAGATCGTGCTGCTGCTCGGCGTCGCGGACGTGGCCGCGAGCAAGCGGTTCTACGTCGCGCGGGGCCTCACCGTGGCGAAGAGCTTCGGCCGGACGTACGCCGAGTTCGCCGGCGGGGCGTCGAGCCCCGTCAAACTGGCGCTGTACCGGCGCCGGGCCCTCGCCAAGGACCTCGGCGTCCCCGAGGAGGGCGGCGGATCGCACCGGCTGCTGATCGGCGGCGGCGAGGGCGCCTTCACCGACCCGGACGGGTTCGCCTGGGAGGCCGCGGCGCCGGCCGCGCTCGCCTCGTGACGGACGCCCCGTCGCGCGGATCCGGGACCGGCGCCGGCCCTCGCGGGGGGGCGGACCCGGGCGCGCCCCGTGCGGAAAGGCCGTCGACCCGGCGGGCCGCACACGACAGACTGGCCCGCATGACCTCCGCAGCCGGCACCGCCAAGTCCGACCTCCACCGCTACCTCCAGGAAGCCCGCGACGCCCTGCTGTGGAAGCTCGAGGGGCTCTCCGAGTACGACGTCCGCCGCCCGTTGACGCCGACCGGCACCAATCTCCTGGGCCTGGTGAAGCACGTGGCCGGGGTGGAACTGGGCTACCTCGGCGACACCTTCGGCCGGCCGTCCGGCGAGCCGCTGCCCTGGCTCGCGGAGGGCGCCGATCCGAACGGGGACATGTGGGCCACCGCCGAGGAGTCGCGCGAGGACGTCACCGGCCTGTACCGCCGGGCGTGGGCGCACGCGGACGCGACGATCGAGGCCCTGCCGCTGGACACGACCGGCCGGGTGCCGTGGTGGCCGGACGGCGGGGACGGACTGACGCTGCACCACGCCGTGGTCCGCGTGATCGCCGACACCCACCGGCACGCCGGCCACGCCGACATCCTCCGCGAACTCCTCGACGGCGCCGCGGGGGAGAGCCCGACCGGCAGCAGCCTGCCGTCGGACGACCCGGTCTGGTGGAAGGCCTACCGGGACCGCCTGGAGCGTGTGGCGCGGCAGGCCGGCCGGGAGGCGTGACCGGCCCGTCCGGCGGCACCCCTCACCGTGCCGCGCGGGCCCACTCCCCGAGGACGGGGACGCACTTCTCGGCGACGTACTCGTAGTCCTCGGCGGTGTTGTAGACGTGCGCGGACAGCCGCAGGTAGCCGGTGCCGCCGAAGCTGGTGAACGCCGCCTCGACGCCCAGTTCCGCGGTGGCCCGGTCGCGCAGGGCGTCGGCCGCGAGGCGGCTCCCGCCGAGGCCGTCGGGCAGCCGCACCAGTCGCATGCCGGGCACCGGCATGCCGACGTCGACGGACGCGTCCGCACCGGTCAGTTCGGCGAGCGCGGCGCCCACCACCCGCGCGCCGTAACCGGCCAGCTCGTCCATGTACCGGCGGGCGGCCGCCCAGCCCCAGGTGGCCTCGACGAAGCCGAGGGCCGTCGCCGCGGCCAGCCAGGGGGTGGCGTCGAGCGTGCCCTGCTGGTCGAAGCGGTCGGGGTACGGGTCGGCGGCGCCCCAGGAGTCGATCAGCGGGTACAGCCCGTCCCGCAGCGGGCCGCGCGCCACCAGGGCCGCGGTGCCGCGCGGCGCGCAGCCCCACTTGTGCAGGTTGCCCGTCCAGAAGTCGCAGGCCGTCCCGGAGAGCGGGGCGTCGATCAGACCGGGCGCGTGCGCGCCGTCCACGAGCAGCGGGACGCCGCGCCGCCGCGCCTCGGCGCCGATCCGCTCCACCGGCAGCCGGCGGGCGGTCGCCGAGGTGATCTGGTCGACGACCAGGAGCCCGGTCGCCCCGCCGACCTCGGCCATCACCGCCTCGTACGCCTGCTCCTCGCCGGCGTCCAGCGGCACCCTGGCCGTGCGCACCCGGCCGCCCCAGCGGCGGGCCAGCCGCTCGGCGCCCATCGTCACGGCGCCGTAGCCGTGGTCGGTGACGACGATCTCCCCGCCGCCCCGGTGGGGGAGGCCGGCGTACACGACGCTCGCGCCGGCGCTCGCGTTCGGCACCAGGGCGAGGTCGCCGGGGTCCGCGCCGAGGAAGGCGGCGAGCTCGACCCGGGCCGCCGCGATCCGCTCCGGCAGCCCGGGGAACCACGCCACCGGGGCGCCCTCCATCCGCGCGCGCAGCTCCTGCTGCCGCTCCTGCGCGACCAGCGGCACGGCCCCGAACGAACCGTGGTTGAGGTGGCGCAGGGCGGGGTCCAGCGACCAGGCCCGCGCGGCCGGCCGGCCGTCGGCCAGCAGCAGGGGACGGGGCGCGGTGGTGACCTCGGTCTCGCTCACATGACTCCCCTCCGTGCGGAACACCGGATCCTAACGCGGCCGCACCCGCGCCCCGGGGCCCGCGGACGGCGGGCACACCCACTTTTTTGTGCGTACTTGGCAGCGCGGCGGCGCGCGGCGAACCTGGTGGCGGGCGCCGGAGGGAAGGGAGCGGGAACGGCCGCCCGTCAGGAGACCGGGACCCCGGTCAGCCTCTCCAGCCGGCGGTGACCCCAGTCGGACAGGGGCGCCAGCGCCTCGGCGAGCTCGCGGCCGAACGCGGTCAGGGAGTAGACCGTCTTCGGCGGCAGTACGTCGTGCACCTCCCGGTGCACCACGCCGTCCGCCTCCATCTCGCGCAGCGCCTGGGTCAGCACCTTCTCGGTGAGGCCGGGCACCCGGCGGCGCAGTTCGGCCGGCCGGTGCGGTCCGGACTCCAGCAGCCACAGCAGCGTGGTCTTCCACTTGCCCTCGATCACGGCGATCGCGGCGGTCACCCCGCAGACGTCCGGATCGTGGCGCCGGTGCACCATGCCATGCCCCTTTCTTCAACAATTGCCATGAATATTACGGGAGTCGAAACATGTCCGTGCACACCGACCAGCCCTCCGTCACCGTCCTCGGTCTCGGCCCGATGGGCCGGGCGCTGGCCGGCGCGTTCCTGGACGCGGGAGTGCGCACCACCGTCTGGAACCGCACGCCCGGCCGGGACGCCGAGCTGACCGTCCGGGGCGCGGCCTCGGCGGCCTCGCCCGAGGAGGCGGTCGCCGCCGCCCCGCTCACCGTCGTCTGCGTGGTCAACTACGACGCCTCGGACGCCGTGCTGCGCCAGGCGGCCGTCGCCACCGCCCTCAAGGGCCGTACGGTCGTGAACCTGAGCGCCGACACCCCCGAGCGCGCCCGGGACACGGCCGAGTGGGCCGGCCGGCACGGCGTCCGCTACCTGGACGGGGCGATCATGACCCCGACCCCGACCATCGGCACGGACGACGCGGTGTTCCTGCACAGCGGCCCCGAGGAGGTGTACCGGGAGCACCGGCCCGTGCTGGCGGCGCTCGGCGGCAGCCACACCCACCTCGGGGAGGAGATCGGCCGGGCGGCGGCGTACGACGTCGCGCTGCTCGACGTCTTCTGGACGGCGATGGCCGGCTACGCGCACGCCCTCGCCGTGGCCCGCGCGGAGGGCGTCACCGCGACGGAGCTCGCCCCCTTCGCCCAGGGGATCGCCGCGATCCTCCCTCCCCTGTTCACCGAGTTCGCGGCCGACACCGACGCCGGCACGTACTCGGGCGAGCTGAACCCGATCACCTCGGCCGCCTCGACCATGGCCCACGTGATCCACGCCTCCGAGTCCCACGGCATCGACGCGAGCGTGATGCGGGTGATCGAGGGACAGGCCCGGCGGGTCATCGCGCTCGGGCACGGCACGGACGGCTTCACCCGGGTCGCCGAGGTGCTCGCCCGACACTGACGGCACGCCAGGAGGGCGGCGCCCGCGCCCGGGATCAGCGCCGGACCAGCCGGAGGACGACCTCCAGCGAGTCCACGACCGTCGTGGCGCCCGCCTCCCGCAGGAGCCCGGCCTTGCGGTCGGTGCGCGCGTAGCCGAGGAAGGGCACGCCGGCCGACCGGGCCGCGATCAGGTCCGACGGGGAGTCGCCGAGCATCAGGGAGGTCTCCGCAGCGGCGGCCATGGCGTTCAGGGCCCGGTCGACGCAGTGGGGATCGGGCTTGAGGCGGCCGGGGCCCCGGGTGCGGCCGTAGAGGTGGGGGCCGAAGCACGGGGCGAGGCCGCGACCGGTCAGATAGGCGCGCACGGCACGCGGGGAGGTGTCGGTGGCGACGGCCAGCCGGACGCCCACCGCGCTCCAGGTGCGGATCAGCGGGTCCGCGTACGGAGTGGGCATCGCCGTTGCGGCGGCCCGCACCTCCTCCCGGGTGAGGCGCTCCTCCAGTTCCGCGACCAGGCCGCCGCCCGGCTTCCGGCGGCCGGCGGCGCGCAGCACGACGTGCGGGTCGGGGGACGCGCGTTCGGCCTCCGTCAGCGGGTCCCGCAGGCCGCGTTCCTCGAGCCAGGACACCAGGCCGTTCGCCACCCGCTCCGCCGAACGCCCGGCGAACAGGCGGCAGACGGGGCCGTCGAAGCCCCACAGGACGGTGCGGGCGCCTCCGACCAGTTTCCGCAGGCCGTCACCTTCGCTCCCGGTCCCGGTCGTCACCGGGCCGGTCCGTGTCGTCGTCTCAGAGGTCACGAGGAGAGTGTCAGGTCCGTGGTGATGGTTTCCCAGAGGGCGTCGAACCACTTCTGGGATTCCTCCACGAACGCCTGGTCACGCCGTCCGGTCCGCTTGGCGAAGGGGAAGAGCAGGGACTGGGGGCCGAGGGCGCTGTACGTCTCCAGGCTCCGGCCCTCCCACTCCTCCTCGCGCCGGGCCAGCGTGTAGTAGGCGAGCAGCGCCTCCTCGCCGTTGAGCAGGTACAGCTTCACCGGCGGGGTGAAGGGCAGCGCGCGGAAGGAGACCCGCACGTCGATGCCGTGGGTGGCGCGCAGGGAGAGCAGGTTGTGGCGCAGCACCTGACCCTGGGCGTTGCGCTGGGCCAGCCACCGCTCGCGCAGCAGGGTGCCGTCCTCCTCGCGCCCCTCGACCGGCACCGGGAAGGCCAGGTCCACGTCCCGGCCCGGCAACAGGACGCGCACGTCGACCGACTCCGGCCGGACGCGGCCCTCGTGGATGCGCCGGATCGGTTCGCCCAGCGCCGGCAGCAGGCTCTCGGCGGTCAGGCACGCCGCGTCGATCCGCACGTGGGCCGACTCGAACGCCTCCGCCAGGCGCGGCGCCAGCCCCACCATCGTCGGCCGGGGCTCCTCCCGGACGGGGGCCGGCTCGGCGATCCGCGGCGGGCTGCCCTTGCTGACGTTGCTGAGCAGGCCGTCCTCCTGGAGGGCGCGCAGCGCTTGGCGGACGGTGCCGCGCTCCACGCCGAACTCCTCGGCCAGCTCGGCCTGGGTGGGCAGCCGGTCGCCCGTCCTGAGCTCACCGGCCCGGATGCGTTCCCGCAGGATGTCGGCGATCTCCTGGGGCGAGAGCCTGCCACTGCCGTTCACTGCCGCTTCCTCCTGGGTCACGACCAAACGCTACAACTATGATCCATCTGAGGGGAGTTGTTCGCCAGTCCCGGCCAAGCGGCGACAACCGGCGGAAGTTGGCCCCCAACCCGCCACTCCCGTCGGTCGCCTCCGGACCGGCGCGGAGGACGACGCCGAGCGGGCACCCTCCTGGATCACGAGTGGATGTCACAACCACGGACTCACCGGAGGGAGTTGTCGGAAAGTTGTTTGCGAGTAAGAACCAAGTGGGGACAACTCACTAAGAGTTGGTTGCCAACTTCCTCACGTTGGTGAATCCCCGATCCCGCAGCCCCGACCCGCACCCGAAGGAGGAACACGCCGTGCCCGTCCTCGCTCTCGTCTCCGCCGTCCTGGTCGTCACCGTCGAACAGCTCGTCCAGTGGGAGTACGGCGCGGCCGGCGTCCTCGGCCTGTTGCTGCTCACCGTGGGCATCAAGGCCAACAGGCCGGGGGTCAGCTCCGCCGGGGCGGTCCTGCTCGCGCTGCTGGTGTCCAGGCCGGCCCTGTGAGGCGTCAGCCCGTGAGCACCGGCTCCGGACCGATCGTCCCCCACAGCGCGTCGAACCACCGGCCCGACTGCTCCACGAACGCGGCGTCCCGCGGGCCGGGCCCCCGCCCGAAGCCGAACAGCATGGACCGGGTGCCCTGCACGCCGTACGTCTCCAGGCGCCCCCGGTCGGTCTGCTCCCCGCCGCGCACCGGCGTGCAGGAGGCGAGCAGCGCCTCCTCGCCGTTGAGCAGGTACAGCTTCACCGGCGGGGTGAAGGGCAGCGCGCGGAAGGAGACCCGCACGTCGATGCCGTGGGTGGCGCGCAGGGAGAGCAGGTTGTGGCGCAGCACCTGACCCTGGGCGTCGCGCTGGGCCAGCCACCGCTCGCGCAGCAGGGCGCCGTCCTCCTCGCGCCCCTCGACCGGCACCGGGAAGGCCAGGTCCACGTCCCGGCCCGGCAACAGGACGCGCACGTCGACCTTGGCCGGTTCCAGCCGCCCGGAGCGTATCCCGCGCAGCGGCTCCCCGACGGCCAGGGTGAGGGAGACCGCGGTCAGGCAGACGGCGTCGATCGCGACGTGCTCGGCCTCGAAGGCGGCGGTGATCCTGGGCGCGAGGCCCACGGCGGTGGGCAGCGGGGGCGCCGCGGGGCCGGCCGGCGCCCCGCCGGGGCCGGCGGCGACGGCCGCCGGGGCCCCCGTG